>JAJRSR010000064.1 GCA_024278695.1 Planctomycetota bacterium
AGCACCCGGCCAATCCAGCGTCAGCGGGTTCACCGTGATGACAAGCCCGCTATTGCCGAACGGGCTCGAACGATTCGCGCGGCTGGCACCATTCGTCACGATCCGACCGGGTGATTCATTGGTCGGAAGAATCTCGCCACCAGGGCACATACAAAAACTGAACATGTCCCCGCGATCACCGGCCGCACCTTTGGCGACGATGTGGTACTCGGCCGCACCGAGCCGACGATGATCGGCCGCGGCACCAAACTGCCACCGGTTCACCATCTCTTGCGGATGCTCGATACGCACGCCGATCTGAAACGGTTTTGGTGCGACGCGGACACCGCGATCGTGCAACATACGCACCGTATCACGGGCGGAATGCCCCACGGCCAGCAACACCGCATCCGACTCGATCCACTCTCCCTCATTCGCAGTACCGTTACCGGCCACGTGAACCGCGGAGAGCTTGCCGTCTTTCACGCGCAGGTCATCCACCGTGGACTCAAACCGAACCTCGCCGCCCAAACCTTCGATGCGTTCGCGGATGCGGGTGCAGATGGTCCCGAGCCGATCACTCCCGATGTGGGGGCGCGCGTCGATCAGGATTTCCGGGTCCGCGCCGTGGTGGTACAACTCCTCAAGCACGAGCTTGCACAGCGGATCATTCACGCGCGTATAGAGCTTGCCGTCGCTATACGTCCCCGCGCCGCCCTCGCCATAAAGAAGGTTGGACGTCGGGTCAAACTCCCCATCACGGTAGAACTTCTGCATGATATCGCGGTGACGCCGGCGGACATCGCGTCCGCGTTCCAACACCAGCGGACGATAACCCAACCGTGCCAGACGCAGCGCCGCGAACATGCCGCCCGGACCAAACCCAATCACTACGGGCCTGTGGGCCGTCGATTCCACGCCCGACGTGACGGGATCAAGCGTCTTATGCTCAATCCAGACGGCGTCGTTAGCGCGAAGGTATTTAAGCCGATCGCGCTGCCGCTGTTCGGGCTCATCGAGGGCGACTTCAATCTGGTAGGAAAAATGAACGTCTTTCTTACGGGCATCCAAGGAACGTCGCACAATCGAATACGTGCGTACGGCCCCCGGGCTGACCTTGAGACGGGCGGCTAACAACTCGACCAGCTTTTCCTCGGGATCGTTAAGCCCGAGGGATATATTACGAACTAAAAATGCCATGATCGCATGCTAACGCACACCACCATCGCATCAAGCCGAAGCAAACCCCGCCAGAAACGCTGATTCTGCGGCGGTGCGCTACCCGTCGCTTTTCTTTTTGGATCCCACGATCAGGATGAGCGGAATACCGGCGACGATCATGCCCGAACCGAGCATGTCCAGGGGGTGCCCTCAGCAATAGGCCATCTTCAACCCGAGACCAGCCAACGGCACGACCCACAACAGGTAAACGAGCTTTCCCGCGATCATGGTTCTCTCCGCCCAAGGGGCACCTTCGGACTGGCCACAGATCCGGTTGCCCTGCGACCCGGCAGTGCCAAGCCTGCGGCACACACCTCTGTTTCGGCCACACGCCCCGCATATTGTAACGGAATCGTGGCTGACACGTTAGTTTGAACCAGTATCGACCGCGTCGCGTGAGGCTGCATTTTCTTGACAAATCGCACGTGTTGGCGCATGATCCGGTGGTGTGGATCTTGCTCCCGTTGGAGGTGCCAACCATGACAATCGGTATGCTTAAATCGAAGCTGCACCAGGCCTGTGTGACCCATGCAGACGTCTACTACGAGGGTAGCCTCGGCATTGACGTCGAGCTGATGGAGGCGGTCGGCCTCTACCACTACGAGAAGGTGCTCGTCTCCAACATGAACAACGGAGCCAGGTTCGAGACGTATCTGATCGCAGAGCCATTCGGCTCACGGCGCATCGTCCCCAACGGTGCGGCCGCCCGGCTGACGGCCGTCGGTGACCGCATCATCATCATGTCCTTCGCCCAGGTGGAAGAGTCCATCGTCCGCGACGGTAAGCACAAGCCGCGCGTCCTGCGCCTCGATGAACGCAACGAACCAATCCAGCGAATCCCCCAGGCACCCACAACCGAAGAGATCGAGTCCATGCTCGGCAGCTAGGATCGTCCCACTCGGGTTTTCAATAATCACCGTACCGAGCCGCCAAGGGTTTACTCCGTCCAGCGTCGTGCCTACGATTCGCTCAGATGGGTCGCCGACATGACTGACGCACCGAGCGAACAGACCACTCCTGAAACGATCGCGACTAGCGCGCCCGAGATACGCAAGGTCATGGTCACGGGCGCTACCGGGTTTGTCGGGCAGGGCATCGTGCGTGAACTGGTGTCGCGCGGGTTTACGCCGGTGTGCCTGGTGCGTTCGAGCGATACGCTCCGACGACAGCACCCGGACATCCCGGCCGACAGAATGCTGCCAGTCGTTGGCACGCTCCAAGACCGAGACGCCCTCCAGCGTGCGGCCGACCTGAGCCAAGCGGCCATCCACCTGGTCGGTATCATCATCGAACGTTCACTTCAAGGAAAAACGTTTGCGAAAACCCACGTGCAAGGCACGGCCAACGTGCTCCACGCGGTCGAACGGGCCGGCATCACGCGGTACCTGCACATGTCGGCGCTGGGCACACGCGCGGATGCCGTGTCGCCCTACCACCGGACGAAATGGCTGGCGGAAGAGGACGTGCGTAGCCGCAACCTCGACTGGACGATTTTTCGCCCGAGTCTGATCCACGGCCCCAACGGCGAGTTCATGCGGCTCATCAAAGCGTTTATCTGTGGGTTACTGCCGCCGGTGATTCCGTACTTCGGCGACGGACAGGCGAAAATCCAGCCGGTCTCCGCCAAGGACGTCGCGTATTGCTTCGTGGAATCCCTCTTTCGTGAGCAGACGATTCGGAAAACGTATGCCCTCGGTGGCCCACGCGCGTACACCTGGCTACAGCTTTACGATACGTGTCGCCGGATCATGCCCGGCGCGCGCCGCGGCAAGCCGTATGCCTCTCTGCCGCCGGGTCTTGCCAGAATCATCGCGGGCATCTCCGCGCCGCCGATGGCGCTGGCGGAGCTGGTCATCCCACGGCTCGGGATGTTCCGCTTTGACGGGGGGCAGGTGACCATGGCCACCGAAGACGCGGTGTGCGATCACACGATCGTCGAGGCGGCGTTCGATATTCAGATGCGCGGCTTCGAGCCGGAACTCACAGCGTACGCCGACCGCATTCGCTAAGCGCGTCAGAATCCGATACGCTTCGCGCAGCGGCTACCCACGGACGCTACCGAAAGTGTCTACCAGTAGCACTCTGACGGCGTAAGCAACATGAAAACTGCCAAACCGATTGTATTGATCGTTCGCGACGGATGGGGCCTCAACCCGTTCCCCAAGTGGAACCACGCTAATGCCATCCACCTGGCCAAGACGCCGGTCGATGATCGGCTCATGCGCGACTTCCCCAACGTGCTGATCAAAACGAGCGGGCAGGATGTCGGACTGCCCGACGGCGTGATGGGCAACAGTGAGGTCGGGCACCAGAACATCGGCGCGGGACGCATCGTGGAGCAAGAGGTGATGCGCATCACCGGGCGCATCCTCGACGGCTCATTCTTCAAAAACGCCGCACTCCTAGGCGCGTTCGATCATGCGCAACAGACCGGCGGCGCGGTTCACCTCATGGGGCTGTGCAGCGATGGCCGGGTGCATAGCGATGTCGAGCATGTCTGCGGCTTACTCGACCTGAGCCGCAAGCTGAACTTCCCCGGTTCGCGTGTTTTCATTCACGCCTTTATGGACGGTCGTGACACGCCGCCGCAAGCCGGCACGGGTTACATCGCCACGATTGAGAAGAAATGCCGCGAGGTCGGCGCAAATCCCGTGGCGAGCGTGATTGGCCGCTACTACGCGATGGACCGCGACAACCGCTGGGACCGCGTGGAAACCGCCTACCGGATGCTCACGCTCGGCGAGGGTGCTCGGTTTGACTCGGCCGAAGCCGCACTGAAGGACTATTACGAAAACCCCTCGGAACCCAGCCGGAGCGGTGACGAGTTTGTGTCACCCAGTGTCATAGTTCCAGGCGGCAAAGCGCCCGCGTGCATCCGCGACGGTGACAGCGTCATCTTCTTCAACTTTCGCGGGGATCGCCCGCGCGAAATCACCAAGGCGTTTGTGCTGGACGACTTCCCGATCAAGGCGCAGGAACAAGGTGCGCCCGCACTCGGGTTTGACCGCGGAAAAAAACGGGACGTCCACTTCGTCACGATGACGGCCTACGAACGCGGGTTGCCCGTACACGTGGCCTTCGTCAAACCGGACAAGATGCCCAACACGCTCGGGGACTATGTGAGCGCGTGCGGTCTTACGCAGTTTCGCTGCGCGGAAACAGAAAAATACCCGCATGTCACGTTCTTTTTCAACGATTACCGTGATGAGCCCGCCGCGCGCGAAGACTGGCACATGGTCCCCTCACCGAGAGACGTCACGACGTACGATCAAAAACCAGAGATGTCTGCGGCGGGGGTGTGCGCGTCCGTCCTGAATCGCCTTACCCGGGGCCAAGACGACCTCATCGTCGTGAACTTCGCAAATGGCGACATGGTCGGGCACACCGGCAACCTAAACGCCGCGATCACGGCCGTCGAAACCGTGGATGCCTGCGTCGGAAAAATCGCAGAGGCGGTGTTGGCTAAGGGCGGCGGACTCATCGTCACGGCCGACCACGGCAACGCCGAGCAGATGATCCACCCGGATACCGGCGGACCGCACACCGCCCACACGACCTACGACGTACCGCTCGTCGTCGTGGACCATCGCTATGTGGGTCGCGAGCTACACGGTGGTGGCCGGCTGGCCGATCTTGCACCGACGCTACTCGATATGATGGGACTGGAAAAACCCACCGCCATGACGGGTCAATCGCTCATCAAACCAAGCTAACGAACATGGCCACGCAAGTGTGAACCACGCCAGCACCGCGCCGCCGAAGACCGCCAGCGCCCAAAGCAAACTCAGCGTGAGTGCCATCGCTTTGACATCCAGCTTCATTTCCCCTTCAAGCCGGCGAGATCAACCTCGGCCGCGATGTACGCGAACGCCGGCCAATAGGATCCGCCGACGATCCTTTCGAAGATCGACTTCGCCTTTTCCGCTTCGCCCCGGCACCGGTACCAGTTGCCAAGCCCGTACAGCATCGTCGTGCGGTCGAGTTCGCTAGCGTCCTCCGGGATCAACCGCTCGGGCGTGATCGCACCGGCATACATGCGCAACCTGCGGTAGTACGCTCCATTCTCGATCACGCTCATGCCCTCATCGACGCCGATGAGTTCGCTCTTGGCGGCTGAGTGGTGCCCCAACCGGCGAAGCGACATGTACATCCAATCTTTGATCGCGATGCGGTTGTCATCGACCACGCGAACGTGCTTCTGCGCCTCTCGAAACACCTTGACTGCGACCTGGAAATCCCCTTTGAGGTAACGAGCGACGCCGAGGTGGTAGTAGATGTTGTACTTGAGCGTGGTCAGGGGGACGTTCAGCCGGTTCGGTTGTCCGTCCTTCTCCACAACATCCACCGCATGGCGCATCAGCTCGGCCGCCTTTTCCAGATCCGCGATCGCCCGATCAAACTGACGCACGCTGATGTAACGATGTCCCCGATGCCGGTACAGCGCGGCCGACGCAGGGTGTTTCTTGATCCCCTGAGAAAATGCCGCGATCGCCTCGTTCATGCGCCAAAGGTAGCCCAGCCTTCGCCCGACCCAGATGGCCGCCTCTTCGCTATCGGGGTTGGCCGCTAGTGCCGCACGTGCGGCCGCAAGATCCGCTTCGAGCTTGGCTAAGTCTGCGCCCTGTGGTGACGCGAGAAGCGGTTTGCCCAGGAGCGACACCGCCTGCGGCGTCTTGTCGCCATCGCCGGCGAGCGTAGCCATCGTGCCGCAGACCAGTGAAAGAATCACCGCCGCATAGGCAACATGTCGTGATGAACAACGAATAAGGTTGGGGATCATCGAAGTATTCCTCTTTGTTTCTTACCCACGCCCTCGGACCGCTCATGGGCCACGCAGGCAACAGCGCCCGCTCGCCGGAAGGGTCTTGTGTTGTTTCCCAAAAGGTCGCTCGATTCTCGCTCCCTTCCTTTTCTCGTTCCCTCCTTGGTAAGGGGGGAAGAAAAAGAGCCAACCTTGTTGGAAACAGCTCTAGTACCTACAGCACCAGTATCTACGGCGCAGGACCTACGGTACAGGCCCTCGTCAATGGAGTTTACCATTTTCGGCGTAGAGAAGAAAGCACACTTCCGACCGTGCATCAACGTCCCGTTGCTATTTCTGGCTCAAGCTGTGTACGTAGGTGGCTAAGTCTGTCAGGACCGCGTCGCCTCGGGAGAGGTTTCTCGCGGGGTTCATGGCGGAGGGTCGGCTACGATCCTTGAGCTTACGCTGCGGAACGCCGGTCAGAATCACGTTACCGATGGTTTCAACACTTCCGTCGCAGTGCTCCCACGCGTCATCCGTCAGGTCGGGACCGCGCGGACCGCCGCGCCCGGTCGCCAGATGGCACTTACCGCAACCGCGCGTGCCGTACTCGATCTTGCCCCGCGCGATGGACGCCGCAAGGTCTTCGGGCGAAAGGGTCGGAGTGCGCTTAATTGCCATCACCGCTTTCGAGATGGCCGACATACAGATGCGCATGCTGCGGTCTACGGGCACATCATTCGCTTTGCACCACTCACGCATCGCCTTGACGATGATCCTGCGTTCCGCGCCGTGCTTTTCCAGGGCGACGCCCGTGAGCGTGTCCACATGCGCGGCCGTGGAGCCCTGGCATGAGTTCACCACCTTTGTGTTCGCAATCACGGTCGAATAACGGTCGTCAACGGGTTCGACGGGCTTCACCGGTGGCGCGGTACCACCGGGACCGTCTTGAATCTCTTGATCCTTGGCCACATACCGCAACCCATCGGCACCGTTCGCGAGCGGCAGAGCCCGCCGCTTGACACCGCTCGGCGAGGCTCGAAGCCACGCCCGAGCTGCGATGTCTTGATCGGGTTGAAACGCCACAGCGGCCTCAAGACTGTGACGCAAGACGTCATCAACCACAGCGGGTTCCGGAGGCACACCATAAAAAACGACATCAAGCGAGAACGTCTTGGATGCCCCCCCACCCTCGGACAACTCTATCATGAATAGTACGTCACCTTGACTCATGGGTGGCGTTTGAGCCGTAACGGGGCCGGTCATCCATATCGCAAGCCCTGAAAACGTAGCAACCGCAAACTGTGATCGTCGCATCAGAATCATCTCCCGAACCAGCGCCACTGGGCGACAAGCGTTAACCGATGCGTCCGCTTGGCCTTACCGCTCAAGGCATCACCCGAGCGCCAATTGAATCCCGAATGCGCTCAAGCGTCAAGAACGCTGTTGATCCTAAAGAGGAAGCGGTGCTCCGATAAGCCGATTCGCACGCAGGCCCTAAACGCCGCCATGCCGATAAGACGTCGGCCGCCAAGCTAACGCACGTTTTTTGAACCGGCGCGCCTCAATAACTCACCGCACCATTGCCGCCCCACGCGGAAGCCGCCTATCATCCATAGGGTAAAGAAACATCTTGATGGAGAGGGGAAAACGATGTCCAACGAGGACTTCGACCGGGCGATGGAACAGGCGTTGGCACAGATCAACGAGCTTCCGGCACCGCAACGCGCACGACTGCTCGATCTGATCACCGAGACCCGCAAACGGCGTACACGCATACAGCAGTCCATGCGTCGCGCGATGGACGCGCTGGATGATCTACGCCTGGTGAGAAAGTATGAGATTTTCGACCGCGAAGCCCGGATGCGCGAGCTCAACGACGCGCTAGGTCGCAAGGACACCGAGCGGCAAGACGGCGACGATGATGAAGGTGGCGGCGAAAACTACTAACGCACGTTAAAATACTTCGCCTGGTCGTGGTGGACGATAACCGCTGTCGTCGTTTGCTCGGGGTCCAACTGGAACTCCTCGGTCAGCTCCACGCCGATGCGTTCCGGGCGGAGCAACGGCCATATCTTGAGCTGGTCCTCAAGTCGCGGGCACGCGGGGTATCCAAAACTGTACCGCGAGCCCTGGTAGCGCTGTTTGAAAATCTCCTGCCGCTCCCTCGCATCATTTCCGGCGATGCCCCACTCCACGCGGATCTGCTTGTGCATGTACTCCGCCAGCGCCTCGGCCATCTCCACGCCAAGTCCATGCAAGTGCAGGTAGTCTTTGTAGCGGTCGGCCTCGAACCACTGCCGCGCCACCTCACTCACGCGCCGCCCCATCGTCACGATCATAAACGCGGCAACGTCAAACATGCCGCTGGACTCCGACTTGAAGAAATCACTCAGGCACCAGTAGGGCGGCTTGCCCATGCGCGGGAACTCGAACGTCTTGAGCTTGCGGTCACGGTTCTCGGGATCATACACCATGAGCCGATCACCGTCCGACTGCACCGGCCAAAAGCCGTAGATCGCCTGTGGCTGTAGGATTTTCTCCTTCTCGCACTCGCTCAGCAGATCGCGCAGGATGGGCCGCACCTCATCGTTGACGTAGCGTTTGAAATCCTCCGGCGAGCGGCGGTTCTTTCGGTACTGCCATTGGACTTGGAACAGCATGTTCTCATTGATGTACGCGGCCACCGCGCGCGGCTCCAGATGCGCCACCACGCGTGCGCCCCAAAACGGCGGCTCAGGAACGGGTCTATCGTCGGCGATATTGGATCGCGGTGCCGTAAAGCCGTGCCGCGCGGACGCCTCGTCATGCACCGACTGCGGCATGGGAATATCATGCGTTTCGCGATCCCCGGTCATGGCAGAGGCCGGGGCGGCAGCCGTCTGGCTTGTCGCCGCCTTCGCAGCCGGCTCCGGACGAGCCGCGCCGGCGGCGATGGCATCCATCAGTCGCAGACCGTCGAACGCATCCTTGGCGTAATACAAAGCGCCGTCATATTCCGGGCGCAGATCCTGCTCGACATACTTCCGCGTGAGCGCGGCCCCCCCTAAGATCACTGGCACATTGATACCGCAGTCATTGAGAACAGGAAGGTTCTCCCGCATCACCACGGTGGACTTCACCAAAAGCCCGGACATCCCGATGGCGTCGGCCTTGTGTTTTTGACACGCCTCGATAATCACGCTGATGGGCTGTTTGATGCCGAGGTTGTGAACCGTGTAACCGTTGTTGCTCAGGATGATATCGACGAGGTTCTTGCCGATATCGTGAACGTCGCCGCGAACCGTGGCGAGCACCAGCGTGCCCTTGCCCGCGTCGCTGGTTTTGTCCATGTGCGGTTCGAGGTGTCGCACGGATGCCTTCATCGTCTCTGCGGACTGCAACACAAACGGCAACTGCATCTGCCCCGCACCAAAAAGATCACCAACCGTCTTCATACCATCCAAGAGAATATCGTTCACGATATCCAACGGGCGGTAGGTCTGCATCGCCTCGTCGAGTTCGTCCTCCAGGCCGACGCGATCACCGTCGATCACGCGAAGCTTGAGGCGGTCTTCGATTTTCTCCGGTCGCTTTTTCTCCACGGTTTCCGCGCCAACTATGTTCTCAAACGCCTGCAACAACTCATGCAGCGGATCGTATCCATCGCGACGCCGA
>JAJRSR010000065.1 GCA_024278695.1 Planctomycetota bacterium
ACCAAACTCATTCCTCATGGTGTACTGCACCTTGCGTAATGAGGTGTCGCTCGCTTCCTCGCAGTTGGTGAGCGTTGATGATATCGTGATGGATGTGGGCGGCGATGGCTCGGATGAATCGCAAACGTGGGACGATCAAGAAGCCGTGGTCGTGACTGCTGCGGAGAAGGCGCAAGATGCCGAAAGTACAGAAGGTGCCAAAGTACAGCCAAGCTCCGTCGAATCCATCGCGCTGATGGAGGATTTCGGAATCGACGGCGGCAACATTGACGGCTACGACCCTGTTGCTCACGATGGCTTCGCGCCGAGGCCTGGTTTTGATCATAAGGTCAGCTATGTTGAGTGGTACAAGGCGTACGCACTCGGCAAGCCAGCCGACAATGCGGCCGATGCCTATGGGGCTTTCATGCCGCACCCAGATGACAAACCGGGAGACAAGCCCCAATGGCCTGAGTTTCATGACATGTATCACGATGTTGAGTTCGACGGTCCGCCTGGGCCGTGGGATCCCGAGGATCATCCCGAGTGGGCGGCCACGAGCCTTGCGGTGGCCGACCTCCTTGAGCAATACCGGGAAGCTGCCCAACACGAGGGCTACGCGCGAACGTTCGAGACCGCAAACCACCCCGCCACAGATGCAAACACGGACCCGGCGGAGCGAGACCTGCTTTTGGGTATGATTCTGCCCGATCTGAGTTCGCACCGAACGCTGGCGAAGGCTATGCTTGCAGATGCGTGGCGTGCGCCGGGGGGCGAGGTGTCGGGTGAACGAATGCGGACGGCGATCGATACGACGCTGCGTGCCGCCAACCACATGCACCAGGGCGCGACGCTCATTGAAGATCTCGTTGGGACGGCGGTTGGTGCGTTGGCCAACAAGAACGCGAGATGGGCGTTGCAGCGCGGTGTTTTTTCGCCCGAAGAAATGAGGGCCATGCTGGACACGCTTCAGCAACGTGACGTCGGTCCTGTTGATCCGATGCCATCCCTTCGAGGCGAGCATGCCTTTTCTATGGACTTCACGCAGCATCTCTTTTCGCCGCCGACCGCAACCGGGGAGCCGCACTTCAACCGCCAGCGTGCCGAACGGGTGTTCTCTTGGTGGGAGCGTGACGAACGAGCGGCCGACCTCATCGAGAGGAGTTCAAAGATGACACCCGAAGATGTTAGCGCGTCGCTCGATACGCTCGACAACTATTACCGAAACCTTGGCGACATGATGAGGACCGGATACCCCCAAGTCCGGGCGGATGATCTCGACGTTTGGGTGGATCAGAATCTCAGGACAAGCCCGCTGACGGAAGCCATCTTGCCTGGGCTAAGTCGGTACTACGAGCTTCGAACGCGGGGGCAGGCTGACCGCCGGGCCACGCAGGTTGCCTTTGCTACGGAGGTCTTCAAGGCGGAGCACGGTCGTTATCCGGCATCACTCGACGAGCTACCCCTCAGCAGCAACGGGACTATGACGGTTGATCCCTACACCGGGAACCATTTTGGGTATAAGCTGACTGACGATGGTCCGAGAATCTACTCGTTGTCCGAAAACGGCATTGACGACGGCGGCAGCCATTCTCGGCGCTGGGGTGATCGTGGTGGCAACGTAGACGGTTCTGACGATTACGTCTTCTGGCCACCGCAGCCATAAGGATTTGCTGGGAGCGATTCCTTAGCTGCCGGACCATCGCGCCTTTTTGGCTGCGTGGAAGGCTGGTTGACGCGGCGTGCTGGGAACCGGCTGCGTTGCTACGGGTTGCGCGGATGGCCGGCTTACGGGGTTGGGCATGGCCGGTTTGGCCGGTCGCGGCCCCGAGGTTTCTTCCTGTTCCTCTATCGCGTCGAGTGCCAAGGCGTCTGCGAGGTGGTCGGGTGTGTCGTCGAGTCTTTGTCGATCCTGCCTTCGCCAGTGGTTGATGGTATCATCGACGTTGCCGGAGTTGGTCTCCGACGCCCAATGTTTGAAGAAGTCCATATTGTTGCTTTGCGGCGTGGGGTCGGAGATGTCGACCAGGGTGCGCATCGGCATCAGCACGCTATCACCAATGACAAACGCCTCGCCCGGTCGAAGCACGGGCAACATGTTGATCACGCCTGCGAAGTGGTCACCCACGACGCGGGAGACGTAGTGCTGGTCTTCCGGGTTGCTGAGACGCATGACGACAAAGCTGTTGCACTGCGATAGCACAGTCTCGGAGATTTCCGAGGGTCGTTGTGACACGATCATGGCACTGATCCCGTACTTACGACCTTCCTTGGCCACCCGTTCGACGGCCTTTCGTGCAAACTGTTTGCCGCTTTCGATACGCGGGATGTAGTTGTGTGCTTCTTCAAAAACAAGGAGCGATGGGTGGCGTTTCGCGATGGGTGTCCAGAAGTTTAGATCAAAAATCAATCGTGTCAGAACGGCCACGGTGATGTCGATAATCTCGAACGGGAGCCCGGAAAGATCGATAATCGTCAGGTTACTTCGTGGCTCGACGCGACCGGTGAGGAGTTTGATCAGGTGGTTCATCACGCTTGAAGTTTGACCGGGGCCGATCGACCCCTTCAGGTGGTCGCGGAAATACCGTGAGTGCATCCCGTGTTGAATGGGACGCAGGAGGAACTCGTACCGGCGATCGAGCAGTTTGGTTTCGATTTGATCGATGAGCCCGAGCAACTTGCCAAAAAAGAGGGGGTGCGGTGTTTCGCCGTCAGGGTTCCCACGGTTGAACTGGCAGCGCTGCGTACGCATGAGTTGTTGCTGTTCGTCAATCGGCAGCGAACGCAGGGCGAGCTGGCTAAACGCGAGGTGGTCATCGTTGAGCACATAGCGCGCGTCGTTGAGGTTTTTGGCGTAGGTGACGAACTTATCGAGTGAGAAATAGATCGGCGTGTCCAGCGTGAGCGATTTCGTCAGTCCGAGCTGTTTGGCCGCGTCCTGCTTGTATTCGAGCAGTGCGGTACGCAGAAACGAAATCTGCGTGGATACGTTCATCGGGTTCGAGCGGTCTATCAGCATTTCCTCGAGTTCTTCATATTTGAGGAGCCAATAGGGCAGGACCAGATCGTCAACCCCAAGGTAGGTGGCGTTGGCGTTGATCTGTCCGTCTTCGTCGGAGAACGCGTTTCGGTATTCGCCATGCAAGTCAAACAGGACGACCTGAGACTCTCTGAGGTCGAGGATTTCTTGGAGGATCTTGGCTGTGGTGCAGCTCTTACCACTGCCGGAGTTGCCGACAACGGCCACATGCTTCGCCAGCAGTTCCGTACCGAGTACCTTGACCTCGAAATCTGGGTTGAGGGCGAATTTGCCAATCGAGAAACTCTGCGGGTGCGCGGAGCCGGCCAGCAGTTGATCGAAGCTGCCAAAGATTCGTTCAAAGTCATTGTGGACGGCCACCCAGACATCGTCGCCGACGATCGGGTATTCGTTGACACCGCGGACGAACTTGGCACCGTGAAGCTCGCCCAGCAATTGCACCTTCATGATGAGCTGCGGCTCCACGTCGATCGAGGCCACCTCCTGCCGGCCGGCGGATACGACGAAGCCGACAAGTGTTCGTTCGTCCATGGGGATCGTGATGTAGGTGCCGATTTGTCCGACGCGGTAGGTGCGGTCCTCGTGGATCAGGTTGAGGTCGGGGACCGTAATGACAGCTTCGATCAGCCCGTTCTCAACGCGAATGACGTTGCCTATCTTCAGTGGATTCATCTATGGCGGTTCCTTTGGGTGGCTGCGGAGTGCCTCGCGCACGCGTCCCGGGTGGATATCGTCGAAGCCGACCGCGGAGGCGAGTAATCCGTGAGTCTTCCTGCGCGCGGCACACACGTCGAGTGTACGTTATAAACGGCCCAAGACGCGGCGTTTTGCGGACGTTGCGGGCTCTTCGGTCGGCTTGACCCAGTGTTACCGGTCGGAGTTTCATAGGTTGGGACAGCGTTGCGTCGTGGCGGGAGCTAGTGTTGCGTTCCGTGCCCGACGGTTGTGGCGGCAGGTTCGTGCGGTCCTTCGCCATGGTTATCGGAGGACTCGGGATGCGTGCTTCCGAGCCATTGCATGTAGGTGATGACGGCGAGGCCGCGCCGGTTTGGGTAGTCGTCTTCATCGAAGAACCAGGGGTACGCCGGCATGACGGAGGTGGGTACGACATCGGTCGGTTTGAAGAAGTGGGCGAGGTGCCAGTCGTTGCTGCGGCGGCCGGCTTCTTTTGAAAGGTCCGGGCCGATGCGACGCGTGGGTAAGGATGCGCGGCGCTGCAATACGTTTTGGTACTCATCCGCGCGAGTGGCCGGTCCCCAGCGGGCTATGTCTTGCGAGACCGCGCGTACGCGCTGGGTGTGGCAGTGCCAGCACGCCTCGGCTTCAAATGTGGCGCGGCCGAGTGCCAGAGCGCTGGCGAATGATTCGATCGTGGGTCCGTTGGGATAGTATTCGTAAAACTGGTTCGGGAACCGTTCGGCCAACTCGATGAACTCGTGTGTAACGCCCTCGTGGGCCAGGTCCATGAGGGTTTTGTCGTGACGGGTAGCGACGCTGTTCCACCGCATGAAGCCGACGGTCGCGAGCGAGACTGCGAGAATCAGTATGCCGGCAACGAGCAGGGATTCTGACTTTGCCGCCGGGGTATCGGGTGTTTCTGCCTCGGGTGTGCGCGCCTTTTTTCCGTGGATTGTCGTCATGGCGATGTGGCAGATCAGGACCATGTGCCCCGCGATCATCACGAAGCCGATCGTAGCGCGAACCACCCAAAACGGTACGGATGCCGCGAGCGATTGTTCCCACGGCGTGAGGCTGTGCCAGAGGTGCTGTTGGACGACCCCAGCCGCGGCTAGATCGACGAACATTATGAGCAGGCCGATCCCGGTCAATCGGAAATGCCAGACGTTCCAGCTCGTGCGGTACCACTTTGTGGCACCAAGCAGTTTCGGCAGCAGATAAGTCATGATTCCGAAGAGCCAAAACCCGAAAGCACCGAACGCGATGAGATGCGAGTGGGCGATGGTCCAATCGCTGGAAGCCCAATCGTAAGACGACGCGGCGCTGTAGAGCGAGGATGCCAGACCGAAGACGTTTTGTACGCAGCCAACAAAGTAGAGCAGCGTGCCCAAGAGAAACCAGCGCATCGCGGGGTGTGCCGGATGGATACCGCGTTGGTTTATCGCGGTGGCAAAGACGTTGATGATGACCGTCACCGCGGTGCCCACGGTCCATAGCGTGGGGATCGCCTCGGCAAGTGAGGGCGGGAGGGTGCCTTGATCGCAGAGAAAAACGCAGACAGTATGGATCGGAAAACTCAGAGCCGCCGCGAGCCACCCGGCGCGGGCGAGCGCCGGGCTCCAGATCGGTCTTTGTGTGGCTAGCGGGACGAACTCGTAGAGGAAACCGTAGCCAAGCGGCATGACGAACAGGCTGACCATGTGACCGAGGCCGGTGATGCCGGTCGCAGTGTTGCTTGCGAAGTGTTGCGGAAGAAAACTTCCGATGGCATGGGTCGGTGCCAGCGCGATCAAAGGGATGGCGAAGTACCACAGCGCGATCGGTCTGGGTCGCTGGGTTTTGAAAAAGGGTATGAACAGTCCGGCCGAGATCATCGCGAGCGTGAGCGTGATGAAGGGGGCGATCCAAGGGGGCGCTTCACCCCACGGCACGGCACGCGTTTGGCCGAGGATCACACCGGCCACGGTTGCCAGGAGAATGAGCTGCCACGCCATCATCAGAACCAACGATCGGGCATTCGTGAGGATCGGCCGCCCGGTGAGTCGGGGGACGATCCAGTGCAGCGCGCCGAGGCAGGCGTTGCCGATGAAGCCGTAGGTCACAATGGTGGTGTGGACGATCCGCCATCGTCCGGGAGAGAATAGCTCGATTCCGGTGAAGGGGTAGATCTGTAGGAACTGGAGCGAATAGAACATCCCCGCGAGCATCCCCGCCAGGGCGAAGCCAAGGCTCGCGAGGAAATACCCGAGCACGAGTTTTTCGTAGACGGGGTTTGTGTGCGCGCTGCGCATTGTGGTGTCGGCTTCGATGGTGACCGGTGCGGTTGGCGTCATGAACCGTTCTCTGCGGCGTGGTTCGTTTGATGGTCGCTGTTGCTTGGCTGCGGCGTTTCTTCCTCATCGTCTTCGAGGAACTCTTCGGTCGGTGCGCTGGGTTCTTGGGGTGGGGGCGTGGGTGTTTCACCAGGGGCGAGGATGCGTTGGGGTCGGTCACGCGGGGTGTATTGGTTGCTGAGGTCTGCGGTGATCCTGTCGGGTCGCTGTTGGATCAGGCTTTGCACATAGTACGCCATCGCCCAGAGGTCGCCGGGGGTGACAAGCTGACCGCTGGCATTAGCCTTGGGTACGTCCATCGAGTCGATCCACATGGGCATGGCCGTTCCTGTGATGCCGGCCGCGATGGATCGATAGAGGGATGCCACATCCTCGCCGGCGCGAACGAAGTCTCGTCGAAAGTCCGGCGCGAAGAGGACTTCGCCCTCGGTGTTCGGGGTGGCGACGGATTGGTGTAAATGGTCGCGAAACGTATCACTCGCCGGGTTTTCCAGTGCGACCAGGTGCCGGTTGATGGCACTGGCGCTAATATAGCTGGGGTGACACATCCAGCACGCCGCATAACCGTGGTAGATACGTTCACCCCGGGCGATGGCCTGGGTCTTGTCCGGGGTTGTACGGTAGGGGTCGTTGTCTTGGGGGAGAGCGATGGCGCGGGCCTGCCCGTCCCATTTGGTCGAGAACGTCTTGATGTGCTCGACGAGCGCCGTGACCGTATGCGGCGGCAGCAGCTTCCATCCGGACATGGCCGTGCCCTTGAGGCCTTCGGTGATGGTGCGGCTCAGGTCTTCATCCATGGGGAGCTGCCCGGCGCGCGTGGAGGAAAACTTGAAATTGGCACGTTGGAAGTTGCGCGGTCTCGGTCGCAGAAATCGAGCGGCCGGTCCGTTGCCGTCTCCGTCGCTTCCGTGACAGCCGACGCAATACATGGCGTAGGCCCGGCTCCCCTCGCCGGTGGTTGCGTCGGTCGTGGCGGTTGGCGCGTTGAAATTGCCTACGGATGCCGAGTTTACGGCTGAATCGCCAGGCTCACCGCAGCCAGCCAAGGTGACGAGGCAGGCGATCGCGGTCGTCGCGAAGGTCGCGCGGTGTGAATGCATGCGACGCGTTGCAGGATTGTGGCGCCAAGTCATGACGCTTACACTATCAGGGCAACACGAACGCGGCTATCCTATGGGGTCGGACGTCTTGGATGGGGCGAGCCGGCGGATGGCTTGACGGGAATGGTGACACCGGTTCGCGTCGATCGGAATTGGTTGGAGGAAATGGTGATGCAGATCGCAGGTGCTATTTTGTTGGCCGCACTGGCAGCGTTTTTCATTTTCAGACGAGGTGGTGGCTGAAAGCCCGGCGGTAGTTCCTAGGCGGTCGTCTAGCGAAGTTTTTCTGGGTGGAAGTGTAGTAGGCGTGCAGCAAACGCACAGCGGACCATGCTCTGCGGATGGTTCCGCCGCCGCATGGTCCGCCGTGTCATCTTTTCGGATCACCTGCCAACACGCGGGCCTGTGCCGCGTGTTGAGTGATGCCACCGTTGATACCTTGTGATACTTATTGTGGCGCTATCATCAGGTCAGAACTACAATTTCCGGCCACGGTCAAGTCGAAGGCGATGTAGCCCATCTGCCGGTCGAGCGTCAGCGTGAGCATGTGACCGGGCGTACCGAACGCCGTGACGTCTGTCGCGGTGGCTGTGATGTCGTCCACTAGCGTAAAGGTGATGTCGTTGTTTCCGGAGAAACCGCCTAGCGTGAGCGTGCCGTTGTTGTTGGTAAGCGTCACCGAGTTGTCCTCGTCACCGCAGATGCCGGAATCGGTGTAGGTGCCACCAGCGTCCAAGAGCGTTTGGGGTATGCTTGTGCCGGTGCCGGCGCAGATCCCTGTGTCGGGATCGCACGTTTCGCCCTCGGCGCATACCACGGCCGTGTAATCACATTCGCCCGTTTCTGGATTGCAGGCGTCGCCGGTACAAGCATCGGCATCGTCGCAACTGCATGTTTCTGCCGTACAGTCTGGCGTGTTCGTGCATTCAGAAGTGGTCGCGTCGCAATCGTCCGTGGTGCACGGGTCGCTATCGTCGCAATCCTCGGCACTAGCGCATCCTTCTCCGACGCAAGCGCCGTCCGGTTCGGTACAGGTTTCCCCCGCTTCGCATTGGATGGGTTGACCGCCGCTGCAATTGAAGCCTGAGCCATCGGCCGAGCATAGTTCGACACCGTTGCAGGCAACCCCGTCGTCGCACGGGTTGTTCATGCATGGGTCGCACCCGGCCCCTAGAGACAATAGCACGACCATCGCCAGCGTTGTCATGCAACGCCGCCCCATACGTACCATCCCGTGGTTGTGGAAAATGCCGTTCACTGTTTTCTCCTTGTGTGAAGTTTTGCTGCCATCGTATGTCGACCGAACGCCAGGGATTCTAGCCCCGGGGCGGTACGGTGCAACCGGTGGTAAAATAGGTGGTGCCGCGCTTGGGCACGCTATGGCTCGGGCCGCTCGTAGAGGTAGGTATAGGGTTCGTGGCGGTTGGTGCCGCCTTGGTTGATTGAGAATTTTCCGCCCGACCAGATGGCCGCGCCGCCGTACGCGCCCGTGTTGGATACAGCGTAAAACTTCACATCGAAGTTAGGGCGGCCATCTTTTCGACGCAATCTTTTTTCTGTGGTGGTATCGACGATACGCTTGAGTGCGTGCAGGCAGGCTTCGGTAGGTGACATGCCGTGACGCATGGCTTCGATCACCGTGTGTGCGCCGCAGGTTTTGATGACCGCTTCGCCGCGACCGGTACTGCCGGCCGCTCCGACGTGACGATCGACATACAGTCCTGCGCCGATAATGGGTGAATCACCGACGCGGCCGGGGATCTTATAGCTCAGCCCGCTGGTTGTCGTGACGCCGCTGACTTCTCCCTTTTCGTTACAGGCGCAGCAGTTGATCGTGCCGTAATGAAAGGGCACGGTGAGGTCGGCCGTGCCGTGTTGGCCTTTGTCGGGAACTTCTGGCGGGAGCCAGTCATCCTGGTTCGAGTGGTTTTCCAACCACCTTAGCCAGTGCTTGCGAGCTTTCTCGGTGAGCAGGTTGGTTTCCTCAAAACCGTGGGCGCGAGCGAAGCGCGAAGCGCCATCGCCGACAAGCATCACATGGTCGGTCCGTTCCATGACCTTCTGCGCGACGAGCGACGGCGTTTTGATGTTGCGCAGCGAAGCGACCGAGCCCGCGCGGCAGGTCGGACCGTGCATGACGCAGGCGTCCAACTCGACGACGCCGTCTTCATTTGGGATTCCGCCGTAGCCGACGGAGTTATCTTCCGGGTCTCGTTCAACGATGTTGACCCCGGCGATCACCGCGTCGAGCGTGTCCGCGCCGGCTCGAATCATGGTGGCCGCTTTATCTGTGGCGCGGATGCCGTTAGCGCTGGAGATCACGACGGGACCGGATGGTGTGCCGGTTTGTGCTTTGGTTGTGTCGGTAGCAGCCGCCAGTACACCGGTGGCGGCGATCGCGGCGGTCGATTGGAAGAAGTCACGTCTGGAGAGATTGGTCACTGGTGGTTCCTTTCATACTTCGTTCGGGCTACTTTTTCCGTGCCAGTACATGACGCTGATTCCAGCTAGCCAGTGCTCGTTCGGCTTCGGCGCAGTCGTCGCACGGGTCAGTTAGCGCCATTGGAAGATCGTTAGCTCGGTAGCGCTGCACCCTCCAACCCGAGCAGTCGGCGTTTTTGCGACACGCCCTCGGGCGAGGAGAAGCCGCCAATCGAGCCATCGCCGCGCAAGACGCGGTGGCACGGTACCACCAACGGGAGCGGGTTGTGCGCCATCGCGCCGCCAGCCGCGCGGGCCGCGGCCGGACTCCCCGCAGCGCCGGCGAGCTCACCATAGGTGGCCGTTTTGCCGTAGGGTATTTTCTTGCATTGCCGGAGCACTTCACCCCGAAACGGCGGTATGTCGTCCAGGTCAAGCTGTGCGGCGAAGCGCACGCGCTTTCCGGAAAAATAGTCCGACACCTGCCGTCGGAATGCCGGTAGTATGTTTTTCGATTCCGCCGCGCCTGGGTGTTGTTCGGCGATGAGCTTGCGAAGCTTGCCCTCCGGCATCGGCAGGTAGGTTGCGATGAGTCGGTTGTTGCGGGCGACCAAGCCGAACGCGCCCCAGTTCGTTTTGATAATACTGAATGGCATGCCGTCTTTTCTCCTATGGGCCGAGTGTCAGACCTACCCGAATCCGGACAGTGCGGCAAGCGTTTGGTCGTTTTTTGTGTGTGGAAACGGCGTAGGGGCGGTTTGTGCCGTCGTTATTGGGGCGACAACCTTATACTGTCCGATTATAAAGAACACGCCGACCTTCTACCCGTCTTGCGACGTAGATTGGTGGTAGTCTTTCTGGGCCGTTGGCCGCGTGGAGTCGCGGTGGACGATTGGAGTGCTGGATCATGGAACTATTGGCATACTTTTTCATCGACCCGATGTACTTCGTGTACGTTGGTCCGGCCATGTTGCTGGGGTTGATCGCGCAGGGCATGGTCAAGTCGGCCTACGCCCGTGCGGGCAAGATCAAAGCGAGCAGCGGGCTGAGCGGTGCGGAGGCCGCGCAGCGCATTCTCAATGCGTTTAGCATCAGCGACGTGGCGATCGAACCGGCCAGTGGCTTTTTGGGGGATCATTATGACCCCAAGAAGAAAGTGCTGCGCCTATCGAAGGATGTGTACCAGGGGCGTTCGCTGGCGTCGCTGGGTATCGCGGCGCACGAGGTGGGGCATGCCATCCAAGACGCGCAGGACTACGGCCCGCTGGTGATCCGTAACGGGCTCGTGCCGATGGCGTCGCTGGGTAGTCAACTGTCCGTTGGGTTGGTGTTTGTCGGGCTGATTCTCTCCTACATGCAGATGAAGTTTGGGCATCCGGTGGCGGTGGCCGGTCTTGGTCTGTTTGGCGTGGTGGTGCTGTTTCAGTTGGTGAACCTGCCGGTTGAGTTTAATGCGTCAAGCCGTGCCCGCACGATCCTGCTGGAGCAGGGCATGGTGACGCCTCAAGAAAACAAGATGGTCGGCAAGGTGCTTAACGCTGCGGCGATGACCTATGTGGCCGCCACCATCACGGCGATCATGACGATGCTGTACTACGCGTCACTGGTGTTCGGTCGGCGGGATTAGGGGCGTCGCTATTTGTCCTGTGCCACCCGATCGAGAATGGTCGCGGCTTAGAACGGATAGGCGGACGGCTTAAAAAAACGTTGGATGAGATTAGTTGGGCAAGCTGATCTTACAGGAACAGCGGTTGATCGAATCGGAGTCCGGTTCCCGTCACGGGGCCTTCCTTCCGGATGATGCTGTTGGTGCGGATGACGGTGGCGTAGTGGGTTTCACCGGCAATGTGTGATGCGGCACTCGCCGGGTCCGGTGAAAACTCAACCTCGCATCGCTGCCCCACGGCCAGCCCGGAATTCGCCGGCAAGTGGGTGAAACAGCCGCCCTCGCTGATGTTTTCCGAAACGCACGAAAGGCTCGACGCACATCCCATCGCGGTGAGTCTCATCGGGAACCGGTGCGGCACGCGGTCGGCCAACCGCTGCTCGTCGATCGCCCTTTCAATGGTGGCGATGCTGTCCTCGGATTGGGTTGTCACGTCGTTCGGGGTGAGCATTTGATCGCCTCCTCGTTTGGAGCGGACCCGGTACCACCACTACAATGTAACTCATCGGTCGCTCGGGTCAAGAAAATACCTTAGCCGTGACAATAAATCACAAGCTGTGGGTCTTATCTTTCGTGCAGGCCCGCTAGCTTCAAACGGCTTGGTGATGGGTGTGGAAACTTTGCCCGCGAATTGTGCCGATGGGTCGCCCGGTTAGTGTCCAGCCGCCGAAAGGTGTGTTTTTTGACCTGGAACGCAGCTTCTGCGGGTCTACGGTCCATGACTCGTCGGGGTTGATGATGGTCAGGTTGGCCGCAGTACCGCTGCGGATGGTCGGTGGTTCCAGGCCTAGCACCTGGGCGGGGGCGACGGTGAACCATTCGATCAGGCTGGCCCAATCGGCGAGATTCGACGTCACCATGGCCTTCGCCGCGAGTGCGACGGCCGTCTCAACCCCGACGATGCCCGGCGGGGCTTTGAGAAAGCCCGCTGCTTTTTCGTCGGCGGCGTGCGGGGCGTGGTCCGTGACGATGCAATCGATCGTACCGTCGAGCAGGCCCTGTCGGCAGGCTTCGACGTCGTGTGCGGGGCGTAGGGGGGGGTGCATCTTGGTGTTCGTGTCGTCCCGCCGGACGTCTTCATCCGTGAGCAACAGGTGGTGCGTGCAGACCTCGGCCGTGACGGGCACGCCGTCACGCTTCGCGCGGCGGACTA
>JAJRSR010000066.1 GCA_024278695.1 Planctomycetota bacterium
CGACCGAAAACATCCGGCCACGCTGTTCAAGTAGCCGGCATTTAGGGATAGGTGGCGATAACAAGAATGGGGGACGGACTCACATAGACGAAGGCGAATCCCGTTACCGGACCCGCGCGTACACACATCCTCGCGTCAACGTGCATGTTTTAGAGCCCTGGTGACAAACCTGGCGACACGACGAGGAATGTCGGCCGCAGGCAAGATGGAACATGAATCACAAATGAAATACGATTCGCGGGCTATGGGGGAGTCCCGATCAAAGCCGTGCCGTTCGTAGCGTTGAAGACCGCGGGCTTAGTCAACGTAATGATTTCAGGATAAGCGCCGCCCATCAGGATCACGGTCCCGCCGGGTGTCACGATGCTGTGTCCCTCGATCACGGTATTGTAGGGAAAAGAGAACGAACCCAGTTCGGTGCCGCTGTTGTTGGTGCCATCGATGTAAAGCGTACCCGCCCCGGTGGACAAGCCGAACGCAGTACGAATCGTCGTTCGCTCAAGACCAAATGCGATCGCCTCCGAGGAATCATAATCCTCATCGAAAAAATCCACATCAATGTCATCGGCCGTGCCAAAAATTCCATCAGGGCCAACGCCAGACCGCCGCTCCGGCGAATTGGCTGCCCCGCCCTTGTCCATCACATTCCAGATCGTATTGTCGTTCTCCGTATGCCAGTTTCCCAGCATGTGACCAAATTCGTGACTCACTGTTTGACCAACAACGACGCCGATCGCGTCGATGATGGTAACACTCGGGTCCAATTCAACGGCGTTGACCGAGTCCGGATAGAATACACCGTCTGCGCTGAAGATGTCGAGCAAGACGACACCCGTGTCTTCAGTCGAAAAGTTGCCAACGTCGATAAACTCTGCAATCCCAATGGTATCAATGCCGAGCGCGAACCGCGTACCTCCAACGATGATGCGCGCCACGTTAGGCTGCCCCCATAGATTGCCGTGATCTCGACTGTTGCGCACTTCGATGTGCATGTGCCCGGCCACGCTATCGGTCGGGCGGTTCCCATTGAGCGATGCAAGCCGAAGGCTGTCGAAGTTCTCCTGAACTTCCACGAGAATCGCATCGATCACCGCGTCTTCATCACTCGCCACAAGGCCCCACCCATCGAGATAAGACGAAAGGGGGTCCAAGGTGGCGCTGGTGTTCCCGAATCCGAAGTGTTGCACGGCATTGATCGTCGCCCCGTCAAAATCCAGCCAAACAATCTGCGTATCCGGTGACGGCTGCAACGCCACACCAGGCCGACTACCTCGTATTTGCAGGGTATAGCTACCGTTCGTAGCGAACGAATCCGACTGCGCACGAATGAAGTAGGTACCGCTGCTCGGAACGATCCACGATAACGCTGCGTCCAAGTCGTCCACGCCGCCCGGTAACGGTGAGCTTGGCGAATACGCGTTGGCCAGGAAACGGTGGTCGAAGTTCTGAATGATCTCGGCACCACCCGAATAGGTCAGAGCCAGCGTCATATCCGGGACGGGGCCACCCAAAGCAGCGACCCCGATCACGTCACCTTTGGTCGCAACGAAACTGTAGTAATCCACGTCACCATTCGAGGAGAGGCTGGCGTTCACATCGATACTGAGACTCTGAACGAATACCGGACCTAAGGGTAACGCCTGGGCCGTGTTGGTCGTATCATTGCCCTCGACCTCATCGACTGCAATAAAAGCCGCCGCCACGCCGCCTGGACGCCAGGCATGATGCGGGTAGACACAGGCGGAAACTGCCACACCAGCACCAACAGGTGAGACCGCTCCGACCGCAGGGGGAGTCGATAACAACGTCGGTGCCGCATCCTCAGCGAAAACCGAACGGGGCACAGCCAATCCTGCCCACAGCAGCGCGACCAGCGTAGCATGGTGATTCAAGAATCTCATCAAAACTACCTCGCAATCTTCAATCCAACCCGACGTATGGCACGGGGCATCGCCGCCCGCAGCCAGCCGACGTTTCTACTGGAGTGCAACCAAAACCAGCACCAACCCGCGTCCGCTATCGAGTGAGGTCATCGCCTTACCGAGAATCGCTCCGGTCACTTCAGCATGACGGGTGACCTTCATAGCGTGACCGGGGATGTCGGAGGTTGTCATCAGATCACCCGGTCGTATGGGACCACCCGACGCATCCGCATAGACATACACGCGGCCAGTCAGTGCCACGGGATGATCGCCATCAGCCACGGAACCCACCTGACCCATCCTCATGCCGGGGACCACGCCACCGGCACCGCTGATAACACCGGCCACCGTGCGGTCATAGGCACGACGGCTCACCACAAGTTTGCCAGGGCGATCGGGATCGATGCACACCACCATGCCGGGTTTCACGTTGCCATCCAGTGCGCGAATGTCGAAGTTCTCGGAGAGATCGCTACCGCCGGTAATGGCCAAGATTTGGGTCGTGATCACACTGTTACCATTCGCCCCGTTGCCGTCGTCTGAATCGATCGAGATTGTCGTGGCACCGGCCGCATTGCGAAAATCAAGCCTGCCGCCGCTGTCCACCGTAAAGAAAAGCCGACTCGCATTGCCACCGCTGGGGTGCTCAAGGAGCATGTTGGGTGCCCCCGAACTGATGGCGGTATCAAGCTCAAACACCATTGTGCCATTCCCGTCGAAGCCCATGATCTGCCCGCCGTCGCCGCTAAAACCATCATCTCCACGGAGGGCGAGCGTACGAACACCATTGCCGTTGAGAATGTCAACGCCACCGCCGCGGCTCAAGACGGCCGGATTGTCGGTCCGGGGCGCGTCGGCGTACATCGTGACGGTCTCATCGATCGTGAATAAACCAGTTGAGCGAGCCAGGGTGGCTCGGCCAGCGTTGTCGGTCGAGTCCAACTTCACGGCCGGTCCCAGGGCGTTGTCGAAACCCAGCAGCACGAGACCACCCGCGCCATTGGCCGCAGTGTCGGTACCAATCACCGCGCTGGAGACGCTTGAGCCGTCGGCAAACGTCACCAATCGGCCGTGTCCGTCTCCGTTTCGATTGAGGGAGGCGAGATCCGTACCCGAAACAGGATCATTGAGGGTGACCGCTCCCTCTGCCATCAGGTCACCTCCAGCATCGAGATCGCTAACCACGCTGACGATACCGTTGTTATTAACAAACAAGGCATCGACGGGGTTGCCGTCTGACGCGTCAAGCGAATGTCCGTCACCCCCGCCGGCGATGACCGCCGTCGTTTGAAGCGAACCGTCAGGGAATCTGATTCCGTCCACGCCGGGCGTGCCGCCCAGGTGCAACACGTCCGTCGGGTTGGCAACGCCGACACCCACATTACCGTCAAAGAAGCTATCACCAATGACATGAAACACCTGGAGGGGAGGCAGATTGAGAGTGCCAAATCCGATCCCGACGTTGCCATCTCCGTAATAGACGTTGTCAGACGGATCGACCGACCAGGGCGAAGCACCACCAATACTCGTAGCTGCCGTTGTTTGCAGCGTACCGTCGGGAAACATGAGCCCGTCAACACCGGCCGCACCGCCCAAGTGCAACAACGCTGCTGGCGAGAACATACCAACGCCGACCTTACCATCCGCCGTTATGACCATCCTTCTCGCACCATTGGTCCAGAACCGATGTGTATCGGTCGTGCTCGAATAATCGTAAACCGGGTCCTCGCTCGTCCCTTCGTTGAAGCTGAACTCGTCGCTCGTCAGCGAGATTCCGTGGCCCTGGTCGTCAAAGACCAACAGCCCGCCCTTTTCCATCCAGACCTTCCCTGTACTGTCCACCCTCACAACGTCGGTGGGGATTCCATCTGAGGCATCGAGCGAATATCCGTCCACGCCGACAGTTTTGAGTGCCATCGAGGCGTAAGGGGCTGCCGTGAGTGGCTGACGCGGGTCGAGCACGGTGAACACACCGCCACCGGCCGGGCTACGGACGGTGACCCCAAGCCAGCGGGCATCGCCACTGTAAGCCATCACGCCAAAGTCGAGTTCGACCGTGAACAAGCCATTCACAACCGTGACATTGTTCACAGTAATCACGGAACCGACTTGATTACCCGCAACGCTGGCGTCCCATAGCGTAAAATTAAAATCGGCCGTGGCGTTGAGTGGGCTTCCAAGCAGTTTGAGTTGGCCCTGATAGGTAAAGCCGCTGCCGACCGAAGTCTGAGCGGTTACGGTCGGGTTCGCGGCGAACAAGACCAACAAGAGTGCGGCGACCCCGAATCGGGGTGCGAAAAATAGGTTGGTGACAACCTTCAAAGCGGCTCCTTTCGAACTAACTTTCATGCACTGATACAGATAATGGCACAACCGCGCCAATGTAGCAGGCTGCACGCCATAGATCGCGTGCCAATCGCAGATGTTCTTGAAAAACTACACGTCCTTTATGCGGCGAGACGAAACCAGATAGCGGTTCCGACTCCGGGGTGTCAATCCCAAGAGCCCCACCCGGTTAGTTTTTGGACCAAGAACCCAAAGCATAGGAACCCAGCGCATAGGCACCGTTGCTCTTTCAGTCCCCGTGGAACAAGCAACCTTCACGGAACCGGCACGTCTAATAAAACCCCCTTGACGTAGCGTGCGACTGTCGAGTCTAACCACCCCATACCTCAGACCGTCACTGGTCTTGACGACGGCCGCCCTGCCGAAAACCGACTTTCGATTCAGCGGCTTTCGCTAGTAACAGCGGCATCGGCCGGGGCAGCGGAACGCTTGGTGTAGCGAGACAATCCGAGTATGGCCGCACCGTGGGCCACAACGTGGGCCGGATGCTCTGGAATCAACACGTCACCCTCGAAGCACTCGCGGCAGGCGTGAACCATGCCCTCCTGACGAACGACACCACCAATGAACACGACAGAGGTTTCAAAACCAACCATTTTGAGCTGGCTCAGCGCTCGGCTGGCAAGCGATTCGTGCGCGCCGCGAATGATATCCGCGACGGTTTTTCCTTCGGAGACATGGTTGATAATCTCAGATTCCGCGAGCACCGCGCAGACGCTGCTGATCGGCTGCGGATCCTCTGCCGTCAATGAAAGCTGGCCAATGTCGTTCACATCGACCTCAAGGTAACGGCAGATGCGCTCGAGAAAACCGCCGCTACCAGCGGCGCACTTTTCGTTCGTGCGAAACGCCTTCACCCGGCCGCCATCGCGGAGAGATATCGCACGTGTGCATTGCGCCCCCATATCCAGCACAAAACCGGAGTCGGGAAACAGGACGTGTGCCGCGCGGGCACCGCAGGTCAGGTCGGTGATCTGGATATCGCGCATACTCAGGCTGTACCGCCCAAGCCCGGTTGATGCGATGTAGTCAATGTCGCTCGACGCGATACCGGCTTGCGCACACGCCTCATTAATCGAGCGCAGCGCCACCGCATCGAAATCCGCCCGCGTCCGCGCGATGCCGCGCCCGAGAACACGACCGCTGCTATCAACGATGACCGTCTTCGTCGCGCCGGCCCCGAGATCAACCCCTGCTATATTAGCCACAACTTTCTCCTAACACTTTTATCGTGAACCGTCTCATCGTTCGTCGGGCCGCGAGACGCCGGTCGTTACTCATCCACCCACACGGCCGGCTCGGCATCGGCAGACGCGCTCGGTTGGCAGTTGGCCATCACCTGGTCCATCCCAAACAACGCCGCCCCAAGAGCGCCGCAGTATTGGGAGTCGTCGCTGATGTTGAGCGTTTGCCCCAACTTCGCCTCAAGCGCTTTCACCATACCGATGTTGCGGGCCACACCGCCGGTGAACGTCATTTCAGGGTCCATACCGACGCGCCGCACAAGCCCGATGGTTCGAGCAGCGATCGCCTCGTGAACGCCTGCCAAGATGTCTTCGACCTTTTTCTTCTGCGCCAAATGGCTCAGAATATCCGACTCGACAAATACCGTGCAGACACTGGTGAGGCGAATCGGCTTGGTTCCTTTCAGGGAAAGCTCACCGATCTCGTCCAGCGTCAGCCCGAGCACTTCAGCGGCACCCGCAAGAAAGCGACCGGTACCAGCGGCGCATTTGTCGTTCATACAAAAATCGAGCACGTCTCCGTCAGAACCAACCTTGATCGCCTTCGTGTCCTGACCACCCATATCAATCACGGTACGTGTGCCGGGAAACAGCATCTGCGCGCCACGGGCATGGCAGGAAATCTCCGTGACCTGGGTGTCCCCCGCCTCAATTTTATAGCGGCCGTAACCCGTGCCGACGACATACCCGATATCTTCTCGTGAAAAGTCGCTACCGGCGACCAATTCATCGAGGGAGCGCTGGCCCGCACGCTTGACGTTGGCACCGGTGTCGATCAGGACACGCGCCACGATGGCGCGAGAGTCGTCAATCACAACGGCTTTCGTCTGGGTGCTCCCCACGTCGATTCCAGCGGCGTAATTCATTCGTGATACCCTTTCAACTCAATCAGCCAGTCTAAGAAACGCACGGGGCGTTTTTGCCTTCACGCAGGCGTTTGTATTGCAGCGACTCGAAAAACGCGTCGATGCGGTTCTTCATCTGCGCTTCAGCGTAATAGCGCGGGTCCTCAAGATCGGACTCGACCATGAGCGTCGGCACGCCAAGGTCCTTCGTGAAATACTCGCGCATGTCACCCTGCCCGGCCGATAACAACCGGCAACTCTTGATGCTGTGAATGACCAGCGCATCGGCATCCCAATCTTCGACGTACGTGCGAATCTGCTTGTAGCGTTCGGTCATCGAGCGGTTGCAGAGATTATGCAGGATCATCTGCTCGGCGATGCTTTCGAGCGGCCTGTCGGGGTCATGGCGAAAGCCAAACTCCCATGTCCCGCCGACGGTCGAGTAGGTGCTCTGGACCGCCACCGCGCCCCATGCCTCAAAGAGATTCCGGAAGTTGCGGTAGTATGGGTATGGCGGTGGGCCTTCGACGACGATGCGAAACCGTTCGTCTTCGACGACGCCCACGCCGTCGGCGACCATCTTCTCATACTCGGCCACCGTAGCATCGAAAAAGTCCGCAGCCTCCTTCGTGCCGCGCAGGGCGTTGATCGGCCCCATCATGTTGATGCTATCAAAGTACGCGTCGTAGGGTGCCGGGCGGGCTTTGCACAAATCCTTCGCGCGGCTCCAGCCCGCCTCTGCGCGGGCGGAGTGCTTCATGATCTCACGAAGCCGATCAATGTCGAATTTGATCCCGGTCAGCTCCTCGCAACGCGTAATCAACTCGCGCAATTGGCACATCACATAAGCGATGTCCTCCTTGCTGGGGGTGTCCTCGCGGAGGAACGGCACATCGAGCATGACCATCGGAACATCCATCATCTGAGCGCAATGCTCGAACCACTTGATGTAGACGTTGCAACCAACAAAGTTGCACACAATCAGAGAGGGCTTGGGCACCGTACCGCCCTCGCCGACGCCGCCGCACATCGTGAACCCAACGTCCGCTTTGACGTAAGCGCAGTTGTCCGACGCGTAGCCGATCTCCTCACTCTTGATAATGTACGGAAGCGATTTCTTTCGGATTGCCAGTTGCAACGCGTTGATCTCGGGAAAGACCGGCAGGATATCAAAACAGCGCAGGATCTCCACGCAGTTGCCGCTGATCATGAGGTACGCCGAGGGCACAGGGTTGGTGGTGGCGTCTTTGAGCGCCGCCATCCAGTCAGTCATGATGTTGCGGGACAACTCGTGAACGTTGCCGCGGTAGTCTTTCGAAT
Source organism: Planctomycetota bacterium (assembly GCA_024278695.1). GTDB lineage: Bacteria > Planctomycetota > Phycisphaerae > UBA1845 > UBA1845 > JAJRSP01. The sequence goes on from JAJRSR010000066.1 coordinate 7,678, forward strand.
CGGCTACGGTGGTTCGCATGGGGTTTCGCTCCGCTTCTCTCTTAAACCTCGGTTCTCATTCTTCGTGGCTCATCATGCCGCCGGCCGAGCCAACCACGTTGATCCGCTCGCACTGGTTCGGCAACACCGCTCCGGACGTCAGTCGAACAGCATCGACTCAGCGAAGGTTTCAATCTCCGTCCGGGTCGCCTCAAACGTCCACATCTTCTCTTCAAACTCGATTTTGAGATGCGGCACGTCGGCCTCCTCCAGCTTTTGCCGAAACAGGACATAATCGAGCAACGCCGGCTCGCAGAACTTTGCGGGTGCAAAGAGCACGGCCTCGGCACCGGAGTTTTTCATTCGTTCGAGCAACCCTTCGGTACGCGGCTTGTCGCAATCGTGCCGCACCGAGGTATAGACGCTGGAGCCGAGGTACGCCTGCGACAGCGCCGCGAGCGGATCGCCGTTGCATTCGACATCATCGTCAAACAGCCGCCAACCGATGGCCATGTCGTCGTCCTGTACGAGGCAGCCGCTCGCCTCGATCACATCGACTAGCCCGATCGGCGGCCCCTCGCAGAACGCGCCCTCCACGACAACGCGAACGCCGTCGCGCGGTTTGACGTCGCTGGCCTGCACATGTTCGCAGAGGTCGCGCAGCATGGGCAGGTAATCCTCCGGCATCATACGCGTCCCCGCTCGCACCACCGCGTAAAGATCGGCCGCCTCGATTGACGTCGGATGAGCCATGCGGTGGGTGTAGAGCCGGCGGGTCAAGCCGCGGATTTCATTGTATAGCGTTAGGCTTTCCCGAATCGCGTCGTCTGTGATCGGTCGTCCGAGGTGGTTGGACAGGTTCGTGCGAAAACGCTCGAACTCCGCACGGCCGTAGTTACCCGACTCCGCACTGTACATATTCTGCGGTAGGTGCAGGTATTCGATGTACAGGTCCGGCGCGTTTCGCTGGACCAAACTCGAAAGGTTACGGGCGACATCGCAGATCGAACTGAACACTGCACCCTCGAAGTCTTTCATCTCATCGCCCAAAAACAGCTCCAGCGTGCTCTTGGCGATTGAACAGATGAACGACTGAAACCGCGATTCGGCGTGAGAGAGTTCGATCTGTTCACCCGCGCCGAACAACCCCACCGGCATGAGACGCGCCGCGTGGATGATCTCGACCGGTGCGTACACCGGAAACACACCAAACCCGCCGATATCGGGATGCTTATCCCGCGCCTTGGCCAGCGCCGCACTCGGCAACAGCTCAAGCAGGTCTCGACATTCTTGAATTATATCTTCTCGTGTCACGCTTATCTCCGTTGGGTTCTGCGACTAGGGCGTCGACGGCTTCTGCGTCTCCGGTCGCTTAGGCTCGGCCATCCCATTTTCCGTGGGGTATTGCCAGCCGGGAAGTTGCACGTCATCGCACGCATAGTTCATTTTCGGTGCGCGTTGCCCGCGATCGAGCAGTGCGAGCAGACCCGTTTGGATGAACGGGTTCTTTTTCGGGTTGAACGTGTCTGCGGTTTCTTCTGCCAGGGCCTCGTCGTTCGCACCGCGTGCGAGCTCCTGCTTGAACAGTGCCCGCGAATACGGAGCATCCTTGGCCATCTGCCGCGCACGCTCAAACCCGTGCCGGAGTCCCTCGGATTCTTCCTCGAAGACGCCGTTGCACAGCCCGACTTGGTGGGCACGGTCCGCGGTCAACCCCTGATCGAACAACTCGAAAATGATCGAATCACCCATACCGAGGCGTTTGAGTTCACCCGCAGCGCCGAAACCGGGAAGGATGGCATAGTCCAGCTCCGGTTGGTTGTAGGTGCTTTTTTGACCCCAGCGAGATTCCCGGGCCAGCGAGTCGAACACAAAGCCGGATGCCCGCACGTCGTAGCGAAGGTCGAGAAAGTAGGTGAACTCCGCCCCACCGCCCCATTTTTCACCAAAGATACCGATCGACGCAACCGGACTCTTTTGGATCAAACGGAACA
>JAJRSR010000067.1 GCA_024278695.1 Planctomycetota bacterium
CACCTTGCTCGCCAACAGCGAAGCGCGCGCGGGGCGCCATCGGCAGCGGCGCTACCAAAAGAGACTCACCCAACGCGACACGACGCGCGGTGTGCCGATTGACCCGGCGCTATTGGGGCTCGTCGATCGAACATCGTTCGGCTACACGCGTGACCTCTATGCGCTGGCCGAAACCATGGGGTTTTCGAATTTCCTGGAATACCAGCTCGATCACCTGGCCATTGATGACTCGGCCTTGGATGCCATGTTGGCCGGCTTCGATACACTCACCATGTCTCCGCAGGACATGTATGACAACTACCTGACCGCACAAAATGTCCCGCCGGCGCAGTTGATCGACGCGACGATCCTTCGGGCCGTGTATTCCGAGCGGCAGCTCTACGAAAGAATGGTTGAGTTTTGGACGGACCATTTCAGTATCGACATCAGCGACAGCTTCGTGTTTCTGCTCAAAACCGAGGACGACCGAGATGTGATCCGGCAGTACGCGTTGTCGTCGTTCCCGGAGTTGCTCAACGCGTCGGCGCGTAGTGCGGCCATGTCCGAGTATTTGGACAACTTCAGCAATATCATAGGCAACGCGCAGGAAAACTACGCCCGCGAGATCATGGAGTTGCACACCCTCGGCGTTGACAACGGGTACACGCAGACGGACGTGCAGGAAGTCGCCCGATGCTTTACCGGCTGGGGCTATGTGCGTCGTTTTGATCTTGCGACGCTTCCGGGGGGCACGTTCCGGTTCCTGCCTTTGCAGCACGATGGTGGCGAGAAAAACGTCCTCGGTACCGTGATCCCTGCTGGCGGCGGCGAGTCCGATGTCGAGACCGTGCTTGACATTCTCTCAACGCATCCCAACACGGCGAACTTTATCTCCCGAAAGATGTGTATCCATTTTCTCGGCTATGACGCCCCGGAAGACATCATCCAGAACGTCGCCCAGACCTACATGAGCACTGGCGGCGACATCAAATCGATGCTCCGTGTCATCCTGCAACCGACCGCCATCAGCTACCTGACCACGCCGAAGCTCAAGCGGCCTTTCCACTTTTCCGTATCAATGCTTCGCGCCTTGCAAGCCAACGTCACAATCCCGCGTGCCATACGAGACGCGCTCTTTGTGATGGGCCAGGCACCCTTCTATTGGCCACAGCCCGACGGTTACCCCGACCGCCTTTCAGCATGGGGCACGTCACTGTTGCCGCGTTGGCAGCTCTCCAGCGCCATCGTCGAAAACCAGCTTTCCGGCACCGTGGTCGATCTTCAAACCCTTCTGGCGGGTGAAGGTGGAAACGCCCCGGGGCAACAGGCCCTGGCCATTGACCGAATTATGACGGGCGGACGTTCGTCTCCGGAAGACATCGCAGCGCTCCAAGCTTTCTACGACGGAGCGGCAGGCCTAGGTGCGCAAGCCGTCACGGACACGTTTGGACTGGCGGCATCCATGCCATCCTACCAGTGGTACTAAAGGGGATGGGCCGGCACGGGGCCAACCCCCTGTAGGCCAGACCACCGTCGCACAGATACTAACGGGATAGAACGCAAGACGAACCGAAAGAGAATAGAGCTATGCCGAACAACGACGACACAAACCACGGCTGCGAAGATTTCCTTAATTGCACGCGCCGGCGCTTCCTGGAACAGTCCCGCGCGGCCATCGCGGCCGCTGCAACCGCACCCGCGTGGCTACCCAAGATCACCCTGTCCGGGGAATTCGTCTCGGACCGGGATGTGCTCGTCGTGGTTTTTCTGCGCGGTGCCATCGACGGTCTGACAGCCGTCGTGCCCTACGGTGACCCCAACCTCTACGAGCCAACCCTGCGCCCGACTATTGTTGTCCCACCGCCTGGAAACTTTCAGGGCGCGACAGATCTCGACGGGTTCTTCGGGCTGGCTCCGGCTTTGGCACCGCTCCATCAGATTTACGCGGCCAACCAGATGGCGGTCGTTCATGCGACCGGCTCGACCGACCCGACCCGGTCACACTTCGACGCCTATAAGCAGATGGAATATGGCACACCAAACGCGCCGAACACGCTGTTTTCCGGGTGGCTCGCCAGGCACATGCAGGTCACACCACCTACGGGCGATGGGCTGTTTCGCGGGATCGCCGTGTCCGACTTTCTACCGCGCACGCTCGCAGACGCTCCAGCCTCGCTTCCGATCGCCAACCCCGCCAGCTTCGCGTTCCCCGGTAACCCGCTGACGGCGACCGAACGCAGGGATGCCCTCGATTTGGCTTATGCCACGGTCATTGAACCCGTCGGATCCACCGCGCAGAGCACGCTGGATACCATTTCGCTGCTAGAGACCATTGACATTGCAGGCTATATCCCGACAGGCGGAGCCAACTACAACAACAATGAATCATTAGCCATAGCACTAAGGTCTGTAGCCGCGATCACGAAAGCGGACATCGGCTTGGAGACGGCAGTCGTTGAGATCGGCGGATGGGACACGCACAGCTCGCAGGGTGTTTTCGACGGCGGGATGGCCAATCAAATGGCACGCCTCAGCAGCGCCTTGGTCGCGTTTTGGCTTGATATGCAGACGCAAATGAACAACCTCACGGTTGTCGTCATGTCGGAGTTCGGTCGCCGTGCCGATGAAAACGGAAGCCAAGGCACCGACCACGGGCACGGCAACTGCATGTTTGTAATCGGCGGCGGTGTCGCCGGCGGACAGGTCTTCGCAGATTGGACCTCAGGAGAACTGCTGCACCCGGACTTGCGGTATGAGGGCGACAGCCTGCAAATCACCACGGACTATCGCGATGTCGTGTCCGAGATTTTAGTCAATCGCATGGGGAATACAGACCTTTCAACCGTATTCCCCAATTACACGCCAACGTTTCGAGGTATTGCCCTGCCGTAACGTCGCCAAGGCCCTGCATGAATAACAGGGGCGAAGCACACAACAGGGGGCAGGAGGGAAATAGGAAGATGGGGAGCGAAACAACACAACCGGTGGTACGCTCGCACTCGACGGCTTTACTGATCGTCGTGGCGGCGGTCTTACTGCTGCCCACGCTTGCGCGCGCCGACTCAAACGTACGACGGGCGACCGGTAAAGACGGCACGGTGTTCACTTGGGATGATGACAGCGTCACGCGCACGACGAACGTAGTCCGCACGAGCGGCGTGGCCGGCGTCTTGCCCAACGTAGCCATCGTCGCGTCTGCCGCCAATGACGCACTGGCACCGTGGTTTCTAGATCCGCAGACGCGCCTCGTCGCAAGTGGTGCCTTCGGTACCGTCACCGTCATCAACGCAAACGCGGTCACGCCCACTGTGGCCGAACTCGCCGCGTTTGACGCGGTTTTGGTTTGGAGCAACCTCGCTTTTGCAGACGCCGATTTGCTTGGCGACAACCTGGCGCAGTATGTCGATGACGGCGGCGGTGTGGTCACGGCCACGTTCGCCAACTCCAGCCCCGATGTGTTCGACGCGCCGGGCGGACGGTGGGACACGCACGCCTACGAGATCGTGATTCCGCACGGTGGCACCAGTACCGGGGCGGCCACCCTTGGCACCATAACACAGCCTGCCCACCCCATCATGTCGGGCGTCGCGGTGTTTGCCGGCGGCACCAGCAGCTTTCGACCCACGACCACGGCGCTCTATCCTTCAAGCCAGCTCATCGCAAGCTGGAGCGACGACAGCACGCTGGTGGCCGTCCGCGACGACACCGTAGGCGCTCGCGTGGACTTGGGGTTTTACCCGCCTTCCGACGCCGTCTTGGCCGGCTTCTGGGATGCCACGACGGACGGTGATCTACTCATGGTCAACGCCTTGCTCTACGCCGCCAACCGCATACCACTGATCCCCGGTGATACCGACGGGGATAATGATAGCGACATGGCCGACTATGCGGTGTTCGACGCGTGCTTCACTGGTGCAAATGTTTCCCCGGCGCTCGCCGGCTGCGTCACATTCGACTTCGATCGCGATGACGACATCGACTGTGACGACTGGTTCGCCCTGGGTCACCTCTGGTCCGACATACAGCGCATGCCTACCCCCATGGCCTGCCGCAGCATTATCCCGGCGGCTTCAGAATGGGGACTCGCATGTCTCATCCTGTTGCTACTCAGCGCCGGCACTTTGCTGATCCTACGCTCACCCGCAGGGCAAGTTTAGCAACACGACGTTCGATCTTGTTCCATCGATTTTGGACGATTAATACTGGGGGGGGAGGCGATTCTAGACTATCTACGAACCGCAACGTCGCACGACCATCAGATCCTTGGTGGCACCTTCGTGTTCGAGGTCAAAGCGTGTGTGCTCGACAACCTCGAAATTCAGCTCGTGTAGCACACGCTGGTAACGATCGGCCCCTCTCGGGCACACATGCTCACCGAGCCCGTCCGCGTCTTCTTCAAACCAGTCGAGAATGACGAACACCCCGCCCGGCGCAAGATGGCGCGTCAGCGCCGTGAGCGTCCGCCGCCACTCCTCTTCGTTGACCACATGCAGCAAAACATCCACAACCACAACCACGTCGAAGCGGCGATCCAGATCGAGCGTCGATAGCGGCGAGACCACAAACTCGACCGCGCCACCTTCCGCCTTGGCCCGCTCTATGGCAATCTCGCAAAAGTCCGCACCGACAACGGAAAACCCCGCATCTACAAAATGGCGCGTCAGTAAGCCGATACCGCAGCCCGCGTCTAGCAGGGTTGGTGTCTCGTCAGTCGAAACGTAGCGGCCAACGGCGTCGAGTATCAACTCTCGCTTCGTCGCGTATTGCGTCGCGTTGGCCTCTGCTGAAAGGCCGATGTGTCCCACAGCCTCGTGACTATCGTGATAGGACCGGTGCCGCTGCTCCCAGTACTCATCCGGCACGAACGCACTCGGTGCCCCTACGCCAACAAGCTGTTTGAAAAATGATGTGATCGTCATGCGGAGTCCATTCCATTGCTGCTATGCGGCGAAACCACTCACCGTCAAGCCGGTTGCGTACCCTCACCCAAGAGACTGGGCAAACGCCTTGAACGCATCGAACTCCTGGTGGAGGCGGGTCACCATCGTGCCGGCGTTTTCGACGCTGCCCTGTCGACCGTCGCTTTCAAGAGCAGCCGCTGACGCGCGAATCGGCTCCGCGCAGATGTTGGCCGCCGCACCCTTGATACTATGAGCGACAGCCGCAATGGCGTCGGCATCCGCAGCTTCACTCGCCTTCTGAAGATCTTGGAGCAGCTCTGGAATCGTTTCCACAAAAATCTCCACAACCTCAAGAAGCAGCTCACGGTCGTCTTCAAACTGCGACAGCGCCTGCTCGATCAGTAGCGGTAACGGGGATGCGTCTTCGCTCGAAGGCGCGTCTTGGTTTGTAACCCTCTTGTCCACCATGTCCATTAACCCCAAAGTCTAAAGCGGTTCCACGCCTTTTCTATCGGACACCCACGAAACCGGATCGAGTCCGATACGATTCGACGCCTGAGTCATCACCAAGAGGGGCACGAGAAAAGAATTGCGGGCTAACCTGAAAAGTAAGCATAGACCGATAACTGCAATTCGCAGACGACCTGATGTGAATACGGGCCAAAATCGACGCCAGGAGCATCGCCATGCGCAACCCAACCATCAACCGTTGAAACGGTGCGAGCCGGCGGCGTGTGCCGCGCTATCGAGCGATGCGAAACGCCTGCTCCGAAGACTCGGTCGGGGAACTGGTCCGCGCCCAAGCCCGTAGCTCGCCGAGCTTCGTGCTGTACTTCCCGCTGAGGCGTTCTTTAAGAAACTGTGTGTACATCGCGTCGAGGATGGACGCGCAGCGCACCATGAGCTGGCACCGCTCATCAAGCCGACCGGCGACTGAAACCTCCTCGACATCCGGCAGCCGCAAACCCGACACATGTAATCGAGCGGCATCAAAACCGAGTGTGAACTGCTCTCCTCCCGCTCCGGCGAGAATCAATCCCGCCTTGGTCGGCTGCTTACCGATCGCGAGCGCGGCCTTTGCCTCTGGTGCCAGCGTCGGACCGTCCGTATAGACCGACGCACGACCCGTGGCGAAGAAATCGCAATCCAGTTGCAGTGATTTCGAAAACATGACTGACACCTCCGCCGGTAGCACCGAACGCCCGTCGGCCGCGAGCGCCACCGTACCAGTGCCCGTGTCCGTTGTGTGCCACAACCAAGTGAAGAACTCACGACCGAGGAAGCTCCGGTCGTGATCGTCCACTTCCGTGCCGACCTCACCCACCGGTGAGTCAATCAGATGCGCCGGCTCGATGTCATCCAGAAATCGCGTCCACCCCTGCTGCTCCGCAACCCGACCAGCCTGCTCGCTCGCGTCGAGCGCCGTCAGACGTGCGTCAAAGCTGTTCGCAAACAGCGCCACCAGCTTCTCGTGCGGAATGTTACCGAGCGAAGAAAAATAGACCACCCCGCCCTCGCGATCAATGACGAGCGGGTGGGCCGTGATACGCCGAAACACACCCGCTTGTGCTTCCTGCGCCGCACGCGACTGAGCCGCCTCCTTCGCGTCGCGTCGCTGACGCTTGGTCAGATGCTCCTGCCCCGAGGCCTCCAGTGCTGCGGCTTCCTCCATACGTTGATAGCTACGCACGACGGCAGCCGGCACCCCAAGCCGATCAATCCGTAGCACGAGATGCACAAACCGGCCAAACGATATCTTCTCCAGCTCGATGTTCGTATCGAACAAATGCGTTGGCGCAACCCAACCGACTTCCGTGCCGTCGGACGACACCTCTTTCACCGCGCCATGCGCAAAGGATTGCAGTTTCTCGATCCGCGCCTCGTCCAAACCATCCGATGGCCAACCACTCATCACGTAACGCCGAAACGATATCGGACCGGATTCAAATCCCATTTGCGAACTCCTTGTGGTGCCGACCGACAGCTAATTCCTGAACCTCCGGGGCTATCGCAAGCGACCGGGACCATGTAGGTATGCGATCGAAAGCCAGTCGTCAAAGCCGCAATAGCCCCCGACAAGCCGCTCTGCGACCTCCGCAATCGGCAAGCTCCAACAACCACGGCACCTACGTGAAAAGCACCGCAAACCTCACAGTTTCGTTTTCTCCGAGCAAACCCAAGAATCTCCCCAAGAAACTCAAGGGGCGATAACTAACCGCTCCACACTGATGGCACTCGTGATTCCGAACCAAAATCTTCTGAGTCGTCGAAAAGCCCTACGAAAACTGCCTCCCTGGGCTATCGCAGGGTGTTGGTTTCTCAGTTTTGGGTTGTACCGTAGATTGCGATTGTGTAGAATCGTCCCCTGTGTGGGATGGCGTGGAGGGGGGGAACCTGCCACGCCGGGGAAGGGCTTCGGGGTCGATATACAATAACACGGGATGTTTCATTCCGTCCGGAAATCGCCCAGCCCCTGCCCGATGTCTATCGAAACAGCGTCGTACGCTGATCAGCTACAAACGTCAGTGAAGGGTCTATCATGAGCGCGTCTTGGAAACTAGTGGTGCCGGTACTTGCCGGTGCGTCGCTGATCACCGTTGGTGTCCTTTCTCTGATGCAGAACCAGCCGGGCTCAATACCAACGGCACCCGCGATCTCGCCGTCTGGCCCCATCACGTTGATCCTGCCCGGTGACACCACAACAACGCCACCCGCCATCGCAGCCGCTACGATCGACCCGGACGCTCCGGTCCATGCTGTCGTCGTAGACCTCGCCGACGTGCCTAGCGGCGTTCATGACACGAACAGCAAGCTCGATCGCTGGCTCCGCGGTGAGGTTGACTTCAGCAAGGGGCACAAGATGAGGAGCGACGACGAGATCGACGCCCTGCGAGAGGCTGCGTTTGGCTTGCCGCCCATCGCTATTGAATCTTTCAGTGCCGGTGCCATCGCCGCTGCCGCGCCGGTCGCCGGTGTTTCTTTCGATAGTATTGATTACAACGGATGCTGCGGTGGCGGTGGAAACGTACCGCCCGACCCCGAGATGGCCGCCGGTCCGAACCACTTGATCGCGGCCGTCAACGTCTCTTTCGAAATCTACGACAAGACCGGTGTCTCACTCGTCGGCCCGACCACCTACGCCAGTTTGTTCGCCACGACGCCCGGCTGTAGCACCTCACTCTTCGACCCCAACGTCCTCTACGACGAACGGGAAGACCGCTTCATCTTGGGGATCGACGGCGACGGCAGTCGGTACTGCATCGCCGTGTCGGCCACCGGAGACCCCACGGGAAGCTGGTTCACCTACGCCTTCGCGACGAATGCGTCCGCAACGGAGTTCTTTGATTATCCGCACGCCGGCGTCGGCGAGGATGCGATCTTCCTCGGTGCCAACATGTTCCTCGGTAACTCGTTCCTCGAAGGTCGCGTGTGGGCGTTGGACAAAATGGCCATGTACGCCGGCGCACCGGCCACGAGCCTCGTGAACAATCTCGGTGCCAGCCAAGACACGCCGCAGCCGTTGAACCTTCACGGTTGGAATCAAGGCACTTGGCCCACCGACCTCAAACACTATTTCTTCAGCGCCACGAACTTCAACGGCGCGAACCACACACTATGGCAGTGGGACGGACCCTTCAGCGGACCCAACAGCTTCACGAGCGTCGCGAGCGTCAATCTTGATGTCGCGAGCGGCGTTTCCTCCGGGTTCCCCGTCTCGGCCCCGCAGTCCGGCGGCAGTGCTCTTCAAGCCAATGACTGGCGTCCGCTCGACTTCGAGTACCGTAACGGCTTTGGCTGGACCACCGGCACGATAAGCTGCAACCCCGGCGGCGGCACCGTCAACTGCGTGCGGTGGGCACAGATTGATCTCGCCACCGGAGCCATCGGCCCCGAAGGTGCCGGCGTCACGGGAACCCCCGGCGACTTCCGCTTCTTCCCCGACCTAGCGGTGAACGATTGCGGCGACATGGCCATAGGCTACACCAAGACCAGCACCAGCACGTTCCCCGGCATCTGGTACACCGGCCGAGAAACCACCGACTCACCCGGAACGCTTCAGCCCGAAGCCTTACAAAGAGCCGGCGACATCGCCTACACCGCTTTCGACCCGGCCCCGCACCGCTGGGGTGATTACACGGGCATGACCATCGACCCCGACGGCGTGACGTTCTGGTACCTCGGCGAGTTCAGCAAAAACACAGGCACCACACAAGGTCGCTGGGGCACCAACATCGGATCATTCACCTTCGCCAATTGTGCCACAGGCACAACCGGCGCGTGCTGCGCGGCCGATGGAACTTGCTCGATAGAAACTTCGACGGCGTGTGCGGGAACATATCAGGGTGACAACACCGGCTGCGTGCCCAACACCTGCCCGCAACCCCCGACCGGAGCCTGTTGCGCAGCCGACGGAACCTGCACGGAAGCCACGGCCGCCAACTGCACCGATACCTACCAAGGTGACAACACGACATGCGCGCCGAACTTGTGCCCGCTACCGCCATCGACCGGTGCGTGTTGCGCGACCGACGGCGCTTGCGCCATCACCGAAATGGCCAACTGCACCGGTACCTACCAGGGCGATGACACCGTGTGCGACATCAACACCTGCCCGCAACCGGCTACCGGCGCGTGTTGCGCGCTCGACGGAACCTGCACGATCGAAACGGCCGCCGCCTGTGGCGGTGCCTATCAAGGCAACAACACCACCTGCGTCCCGAATATCTGCCCCGCGCCGCCGGCCGGTCCACCCTGTAGCAGCATCCGGCGTCTTCGCGCACGGTGCAACGACAACGGCTCGCTCGATGTACTCGTGGCTTTGAGTGATAACACACACAACGGGGAAACGGTCACGGTCGCCATCAACGGCGCGGCCCGCGTCGTGCCCATCGTCGGGCGTCTCGCCTCGCACAACGAGTGCTGCCCGCAGGGTCAACTGACCGTCACACTTGAACTACCCTCGGGGTGCATAGCTCCCGTGGTGCTGTTCTGCGGAACCGATCCCACCGGCGCATGCTGCGCGGTCGACGGAACCTGCACGACAACAACATCTTCGACCTGCGTAGACACCTACCAAGGTGACGGCACAACATGCGTGCCCAACCTCTGCCCGCAACCACCGGCCACCGGGGCCTGTTGTGCAGCCGACGGAACGTGCGCAGAAACCACGGCCGCTGACTGTGCAGACGCCTACCAGGGCGACAACACAACATGCGTACCCAACCTCTGCCCACAACCACCGGCCACCGGGGCTTGTTGTGCAGCCGACGGAACGTGTGCAGAAACCACGGCCGCTGACTGTGCAGACGCCTACCAGGGCGACAACACAACGTGCGTACCCAACCTCTGCCCGCAACCGCCGGCCACCGGGGCTTGTTGCGCAGCCGACGGAACGTGCGCAGAAACCACCGCCGCCAACTGTGCAGACGCCTACCAAGGTGACAACACGACCTGCGTGCCCAACCTCTGCCCACAACCGCCGGCCACCGGAGCTTGTTGCGCAGCCGACGGAACGTGCGCAGAAACCACGGCCGCTGACTGTGCAGACGCCTACCAGGGCGACAACACAACGTGCGTACCCAACTTGTGCCCGCTACCGACTACCGGCGCGTGCTGCGCTCCCGACGGCTCCTGCATGGTCATGACACCCGCTGAGTGCATCGGCACCTACCAGGGTGACGACACCGCCTGCGCCCCGAACAACTGTCCGCTACCACCGGCCGGTCCCACTTGCAGCGACATCCGCCGCCTCCGAGCCCGCTGCAACGCCGACGACGGCACGACGGACATCCTCGTCGTCTTGCAGAGCACAGCCAACGACGGCGAGACCGTCACCGTGGGGATTAATGGCGCTTTACGCACCGTCCCCATCGTGGGTCGCTTCGCATCGCACACCGAGTGTTGCCCGCAGGGTGCGTTGACAATATCCTTGGAGTTGCCCTCCGGTTGCATCGCTCCGGTTGAGCTGAACTGCGGCCCGTAGCACATCGCAGCGTCTTGTGATGTCTGACTACGCCCCGTTTGCGGCGTGGCACTTCATCCCGCACGCCGGGATGAAGTGTCTGCGTGCTCCGTAGGTCGCACCGTTGAAAACTGTCTCTACCGAGGGAATCATGCCCTCAGCGCTGGACCTGCTGCGAGAACTGGAGTCACTGCGAAACGCGTACGCGCCCAACCTCGCACGTCGCAAACGCGAGCTCCTGGTATCCCTGCAACAATGCACGGTGCGATCCGCGTCCCAGCTACAACGACTACACGCGACGGCATGCTTCTTGTGCGCGTTCCCCGACAATGCCTCCGTTCTTGACGCTGCACAAAACATACTCAACGCTTGGGAGGATCGTCTCCAACGCCTGACGCAAGATCAACGAGAATCTCTCATCGACACCGGGATGGCCGGCACCAACGCCTACTATGAGTTTTCCTTTCATGCGGCCTGCCAACTCGACACCCGCTTTCCAAACGCCCTCGAAATCAACTGGGATGAATATGAAGCGCCCGATCAACTCGACGCGATGCTCGTACACTTCATCGGGCAGGCCGAAGAACACGCGTTCGAAGAGGAACTTGGCGAAATCACGACATCGGAATGGATCACCCTCGCCAAAGGAAACCGCAACGAATCAGACCTGACTTGGCTGCTCCGGCAAGCGTTCCGATCGAAAAACCTGAGCCGCCTAGCCGCACCCCTCTACGATGACGCAGAAGTCCCGTTGGTATGGCAACTCGGCAACAGCACGGCCGCAACGACGAACAACACGTTTAACACAGGCCGCGCGGCTTACCGATCGGGAATGCGCAAGCCGACGAAAAACCCGAAGGGGGAAATCGCGAGACCACTTCGCGGCATCCAACGACTCAGTGAAAAACGTGGTCAAGCTATGATCGACGTAGCCTTGGACGCCCTGGCCGCACGACAGCGCGAGGTCTATTCCATGACGCAGGCCAACCCCAAGGAAGTCTACCTCGCGCCCTTGGGGCACGGAACCCACGCCGCGATCATGGGCGTCAAACCACACCACCGCCTGCACCTCGAAGGCAACTACGGCTTCATCCTCCTCGCGAATGGCCGACCCGTGGGTTACGGCGGCATCAGCCCGTTGTTCCGCCAGGGCAACACCGGCATCAACATCTTCCCCGAGTATCGCGGCGGAGAGGCCGCGTTCCTTTTTGTTCAGTTGCTACGGTCCTTCCACACGCTCTTTGACACCACGCGGTTCCTGGCCAACCCCTACCAGTTCGGCCGAGGCAACAACGAAGCGATCATAAGCGGCGCATTTTGGTTCTACTACAAGATCGGATTCAGACCGGTCGATGCGGATGCAGAGAAACTCGCTCAAAGTGAATATCGAAAAATCTTGGGGAAGCGGCGTTACCACAGTGATCCGACCACGCTTCGCCAACTCGCCAAAAGCGACCTCCACCTCACACTGCCAGAATCCAAGAAAAGGGAATACTTCAAAGAGCGGTGGCTGACCACTTGTGCCGTCGGCGCGACCGCAGCCATCGCCGCGCAACCGGGAGCCGACCGAGCCAGTCAAATGAAAAGCCTCACCCGCGAAGTGGCCAAGTCCATCGGAGCCAAGGGTTTGACGTCCTGGAACCCCCACCAGCGCCAAGCGCTCGACCGGCTCGCCCCAACCATCGCCCTCATCAAAGACCTCGACCGCTGGACAGCAGCCGAAAAACGAGCACTCGTAAGCCTCATCCGCGCTAAAGCCGCCCCGAAAGAACGCGACTACCTACTCAAGCTCAGCAAGCACGATCGTCTCAGACAATCACTCGCCAAGTTCTGCAAGCGCTGCGCCGCCCCACGATTCGAGAGCCTGTACGCCGCCATCGCCGCACAGTAATGGCAGCATCCTACTTCCCAAACTCGTTATGCAGAATCGCGACATCCCGTAGATCGACAAAGGGATCGCCGTTTGCGGAAAAAATCGTAGCGCAGAGGCGATCGGCCGGAAAGCGTGGCCCGCCTCCGAGCGTGCAGTCCGCCAACGCTTCGTAGTCGCCGATGTCAAACGCACAATCCTGGTTGAAGTCCCCGATAGGTCCGCCGCCCGGGTTGACTGCGGCTCCCGGCACCGTGGTGTTGCAGACGTCGTTCTCGTTCGGTACACCATCGTTATCGATATCAGGATCGCAGCCATCGATCAACCCATCCCCGTCGAAATCGGGCTGGCACGAGTCCGGAATGCAATTATCATCACAATCCGTGACGTTCCCCTGATACACTTCGCACGAATCCGGCTCACCATTCCCGTTGCAGTCCGCGCCGCTACCTTGTGCGAGCCGGCAACTCGCGATCGGCACCACGCCGTTGCAATCCGGTTCGCACTCATCCGGGATGCCGCTGCCGTCGCAGTCGCTGCTGCTCCCGGACGCGATGTCACACTCGTCCGGTATCAAGTTGGCGTTGCAGTCTCGTGAGGATCCAAATGGAATCAGATCGAACCGGTCGCCCTTTCCGTTCGCGTTACAATCCACCTCGCACTCGTCGGGCACGCCGTTGCCGTTGCCATCAGCACTAAACCCGGAGGCCACATCACACGCATCCGGAAGCACGTTGAAATTGCAGTCATCCTCCCAACCGGGAACAAACGCAAACCCCGTCGGGAAGCTGAGTTCGAGATCACTGCCGCCGATATGGACGCGCACGAAGTTTCCGTTGCAGACATCATACTCAAACACCTTCGCGTTACTAAGGTGCAGCGCCTGTCCGCCCGCCCCATCGCCGGAACGATTGCCAGCAACACTCGAAATCACCGCACGCGACACGAACACATTGCCGTTCGGACCGATCTCGATACCCCAGGGGTTCACGGGCGTCATGGCCGACACCGCAAACCCCAGCACCGCCCACGATCCCATCGCAGCCCCGGTAGCGCCGTCATATTCCAATACCTGATGCGTACCAAAGCTGGTCACAAGCAGGTTCCCATCCGGCTTGAACGCCAAGCCGCGCGGCTGCGAGAGCCCGCCGTTGGTCGCTGCAACAATGAACACACGAACAAACGACCCATCGAGCCCGTCATATTCGATCACCTCGAACGTGTCGCTGGTGACAAACAAATTGCCGTTGGGACCAAGCGTCATCCCGCGCGGCTGTAACAACCCACCCGCCCCGGCAGCCACAAACTCACCAAGGGCAGCCCCGGTCGATACGTCAAAAGCAAGCACGCTGTTCGCGTCACGGCTGGCCACAAGAAGACGCCCGTCGGGAAGAACCAACAGCCCCGTGGGATAGCTCAGACCGGTCGTCCCCGCCGGAACAAGATCCTCCAAAAAGACCCCATCACGATCAAACGCCTGCACCTTGTTGGCCGACCCATTACTCACCAACACGCGTCCATCCGGAGCGATGGCCACGTCCTGCCCACTGCTGACCGTCGCCCCCGTGCTTTCACGAACGCGCACACCGGTCGTCGCAAAAAACTCCCGAAGCGGGGCATCAGTCAGCCCACTGGCAATCCAGATATTGTGCGCCGAACGCAAGACCGCATGATCCAAAGCGCCGTCCGCATCGCAGTCCTGACACGCATCGAGAACCGCGTCGCGATCAACATCCTTAGTCATGTCACCCTGAAGCTCGGTATAATCTGAAACACCATTCCCGTTGCAATCCGTCTCACACTCATCGGGAATCGTATCTCCAAAGGCATCGCTGCTGACGCCGAGGGCAATGTCTCTGAGGTCCGGGCTCCCATTATTATTGCAGTCTGGTTGGCACTCGTCAGGAACTTGGTTCGCGTCCAGATCATCACTCACACCGGTCGTGATATCAGCATCGTCGAGAACTCCGTTACCATTGCAATCTTCGCATTCATCCGGCACGCCGTTTTGGTTCGCATCGGCGCTAGCGCCGGACGTCACATCCACAGCGTCATCGCGATCGTTGAAGTTGCAATCCGTGACCACGCACGCGGAAGAACGAAACCGGTTGCTCATCCTGCTGACGATAGCCCGATGAAAGTACACATCCTGGTTGGCGTTCAGACCGCTATACGTCTGCTGGCAGTAGCTCATGATCGTACCGCGCTGCGGCGCGGCACTCGGGCTTGCACAACTGTCAATACCGATATCGTGCGTGTGCGGCGCGCCGGCGTTGTGCCCCAACTCATGAGCGGCCAGGAAGATATCATAGCTGTACGGACTCGGCTTGGTGGGATCGGGAAAGGAACCCTGCACATAATAGATACTTGAATCGATACCACTCGAACACAGCCCACCGAAAGCGATACCGCCATACGCAGCACTCCGAGAACCGGAAACGAACTGCGTCACGTCGGCCGTCACCCCAGCACCCGTATCGGTCGGATCGGCCGGACCATCCCACAAACGAACATGCACCAACTGAAGTCGGGCGTTGGCATCTCGCAAGAAGATATGGCTCACCTGCGTAAACATCTGCACGAGGTATTCCGCTGCGGCTTCGCGGTTCCCGAACAGCGAGAAATACTCGAAGTCACTCTCCAGGGATAGCTCTACCAAGCGAACCCCAAGCGCGGGCGACGGCACACCAGCCACAGACGCCGGAGCCTCAACCGATGACGCAACCACGGCGTGTGACGCAGGCCCAACCCCGCAAAACGGCACCGGCGGCTGATATCCCGCACCATCACCAGCCGGGAAAATCGTCGTCACACCATTGGCAAGCGTCGCTCCGTGCTCATCCTTTGAAGAGAGAAGAAAACGCTTTCCCCCCGGACCCAGATCGAAATAGCCGCTGCACTGCGAATCACCCAGCACAATAAACACATCCGACCCGCTCCGCCCGCGAACCTTTCCGCGAAAAGCGCGAATGGGCGATGTATCAAACGAAAACACTTCATCGGGCTTACCCTTCCGCCCCACCACAAACCGCGTGTCCGCATCCACCACGGAAAAAGGCTTCAACTCCAGGTCCACCCGCCGCGTCGCCGAAAGCGGCACGCCTTCGAGCAGGAAAGCCCGCCCGCCGTGCTCACGAGAACCGAGAGGCGCAGCATCCCATCGAACGATAACGTCATCGGCCAAGCCCGCCGGCGTTGGCGTACTTAACTCACGTGACTCACGCGGCGTCTTGTTTGAAAGTTCCGCCGCAGATGCGTTAACTCCGGCAAGGAGAATAAGCATACCGGCCCGAACAACGGCGCACGAACGTTTGCCATTTTTCATCTCAACTGACTCCCCACCTTGTCATTGTTTCGGCATCCCACGGGAGTGGATGGGAATCGAACCCACCAAACGCTGCGTCAACAACGCTTCAACGGCTTTGAAGACCGCGGGACCCACCAGGCGTCCGGACACTCCCCCGAAGAGTTTGAATGGCTTGTCATCCAAGCATGTGGACTGCGCGATTCCAGCCCGCACGGTGCCACTATGACCGAAAGACATCTGCCACGAGACCGCTACAGCCACTCCAACACAAAGGCTAAGCTCAAACACCGCAAAGAACAACTCATCCACACCGCAACGAACAACATTTCCAGACAAGACAGAGCCGGCAGACAACCACCCCATGCGTCGAAACACCGCTCGCGTACCACGAACACGCAACATGAAACAGAGCCCGCACATCCCAAAGACGCGCGGGCTCTGTCAACAAACTATCGCACATTCGCTAACCCATACGCTTACAGGCCAGCACGCTCGCAAACCAGCCGCTTACGACACGACCGCCGGCGTGAGGTTATCGAGGAAGCCCTCGAGCTTCCGAGCCCGCACCGGGTGCTGCAACTTGCGAATCGCCTTCGCTTCCACCTGACGCACGCGTTCGCGCGTCACCTTGAATATCTTACCGACCTCCTCCAAGGTGTAGGTGTAACCGTCGCCAATGCCGTACCGCAGCTTGATGATTTCACGTTCACGGTAAGTCAGCGTCTTGAGCACTTCCTCCACGCGATCCTTGAGCATCTCACCGCCGGCCGTCCCCACGGGAGACTCGACCGAGCCGTCTTCGATGAAGTCACCGAAGTACGAATCTTCGCTCTCGCCCACCGGACGATCCAACGAAATCGGATGCCGCGAAATCTTCAACACACGACGGGCCTCACCCACGGGCATCTTGGCCCGTTTGGCGATCTCATCAATCGTCGGCTCACGACCAAGCTCCTGCAACAATTCCTTCGAGATATTGCGCAGGCGGCTCATCGTCTCGATCATGTGAACCGGAATCCGAATGGTCCGCGCATGGTCCGCGATAGCACGGGTGATCGCCTGACGAATCCACCAAGTGGCATACGTACTAAACTTATAACCACGCTTGTACTCATACTTATCCACCGCACGCATCAGACCGGTATTGCCCTCTTGGATAATATCCAGAAAGCTCAGTCCGCGGTTGCGGTATTTCTTGGCAATACTCACGACAAGGCGAAGGTTACCACCGGAAAGATTACGCTTGGCGTCCTCATACTCGCCGAAAACCCGCTCGATCCCCATCAAACGATCGCCAAGATCACCCTGGTTTTCCAGACACAACGAACGAATACCGTCGATCTCGTCGCCCATGGCCAGGAAATCTTCCTCGGAGACCGTTCGACGTTTCTTCTGGCGCTCCAGCCGACGCTCGAGGTCTATCATCTTCAGATGCAAACCACGCAAACGCTTCATCAAAGGCTGAACGCGGCTTGTTCGCAGTGAAAGCTCTTCGAGCAGCTTGGACACCTTGCGGCGACGCTCACGCATCTGCCCGTGCAGCTCGCGACGCTTTGCGGCAGCCATACGCGTCGTGGTCATCTCATCCCACGCGGTCTCATTCAGTGACATCAACGCCCGAGCCGTCTCAAGGTTGACGGGAATGCGTTCGCTGATGCGCGTCTTCGCGGCGTGTTCCGAAGTGGAAATTTTCATTGTCCGATCAAACGGCAGCGTACCGTCGTGAACCTGCTGAAGAATCTCAGCGGCCAATCGCGCACAGTAGTCGCTCTCCAGCACCTTCTGCCGAAACGCCATACGCGTCAGCTCGATCTTCTTGGCCAGCCGAATCTCCTCCTCACGCGTGAGCAGCGGTATCTCGCCCATCTGGGTGAGGTACATACGCACGGGATCATCGATCCGTTTGGCTTCTGACTCCGCCGCTGCCGCCGCCGCACGCTCCACGGCACTCGGCTGGTCGTCGGCGTCGACCTCACCGATCTCGGCGTCTTTGCGCCGGGACGACCCCGATTTGCGTTTCCGCTCCATTCGACTCGCTTCGATCTCATCAAGCGTCTCGATTTTCGCTTCTTCGAGACACAGTAAGATCATTTCGAGCTGCGAGGGGTCAATCGCGTCGTCCGGGAGAATTTCATTCATTTCCTCCCAAGTTACGTATCCGCGTTTCTTCCCTCGCGAGAGCAATTCGCCCACCGCGGTTTGAATATCACTAACAGTTTTTTCGATCACATCGATCATTGCAGCTCCAAGACACTACGTCATTGACTCTACGCCACCGACCTTACGTCGCTGACTCTACGTCGCTACAGTCGTCTAACACCCTGTCCGAAACACTAACCCCACCGCCAAGATCCGCCCGACGGCGCAACCGCTGCGGCACAAAATGTCGGTGGGCTTCTACCCCGTCGCGAACCGCTTCTCCATCCGCACATCCGTCGGTCAGACCGCCCCGAATACCCTGTCCGTCCTGACCATCCTGCTGATCCAACAAACCCTGCTTCGTGCTTTCTAATACCGACGCCGCTTCTCGGCGTCGAATGCGGTCTACCGCGTCACGAAGCTCCGCCTCATAGGAACAGCGACCGGATCCCTCCAGCGCAAGGTCCGTCGCCCGGGTCACATCTTCCGGGTCGTGCAACGCTCCCAACACATCGACCATGCGAAACTCACCGAGCTGATCCGCCAATCTCAAGGCAACCTCAGCAATACGGCGATCCCGCGGGTCAACAATTCCAGATAAATCCCCCAACCCATCGACCACCGACAGCAGTCCGGGCTCATTCAAAATCACTTGCAACACGCGAACCCAATCGCGCTGGGTGCTGGCCAGAAACGTGCCGCCACCGGCCTCATCACCACTGCCTCCACGACCAGAGGACGGCGAAGCCGCTCTTGACTGCACTACCTGTGGACCAGAAGCACCAACCCCAGAAGCACCGATCCCAGAAGCACCAACCCCAGAAGCACCAACCCCAGCAGCACCAACCCCAGCAGCACCGGTTTTACGTCGCGGCGCAAGCTGCTTCAGCATCGCATCGATCTCGGCGCGATCCATTCGCAGCAGGTGAGCCACCTGATTCAC
>JAJRSR010000068.1 GCA_024278695.1 Planctomycetota bacterium
GGGTTCGGCGGTCAGAACAATACGCTGATCGTCTCGGCGTATCAGGAATAAGTTTTTCGCGTTGTTATCGATGGGGCGATCGATAACCCGACCAGCAGAATGCAAGGGGCTTTCCATGTTTATCGCCATGAACCGATTTCGCATTGCCGAGGGTAAGGAAGCCGGCTTTGAGGCTATCTGGCGTGAGCGGAACTCGATGTTGGACGGTGTGCCGGGCTTCCGTGAGTTTCACCTGCTCCGCGCGGCAACGGTCGATGGCTGTACGCTGTTCGCCTCGCACGTGCTTTGGGATAGCCAATCCGATTTCGAAGCCTGGACCAACTCCGAAGCCTTCAAAAAAGCCCACGGCCAAAGCCGCGCACCGGAAGGCACCTACCTCGGGCATCCGGTGTTTGAGGGTTTTGAGGTCGTGCTGTAGGTAAAGAGAATCGGTACCTCCTCCGACTCGTGTATCAATCAAATCAAGCGATCGGAATGGCTGGCCTTACCGTCGCCCCAAAGAGAAAACTGGCCCCTGCCGCCACCAGTGGTACGGCGGGTGCCCCATGCTTCGGGTACGCCCGAAGCGTGGAGGACGGCCCCAGCGTCCCGTAACAACATGGGCATGACAGACACGCTGGTAGGTTGCTTGCTTTTCCCGTTGGGTGGCATGGACCAGCGTCGCGCGGAAGGTGCCGCGCATGATAATGAGGCATCCGAGGCGACGCTTGCCCGTGTTTTTTCTCGTCTATGCACGATATGCACCAAGTGATGCCTCCTTGATATTCTGCGGAAACGGTATTTTCCCAGGATAGACCAATTTCAGTTGTATCTTGCGGTTCGTTTGGATACGATGGCGGCCTGAGCCTGGCTCATTGGTGTGCGTTCCTAACTACGCTGATTGTGGCTGATTGTGCCCGACTGCGTGACGCTGACCCAACTCGGGACGATCAGAGATGAAACGAAACATACACAAGGCGAAACTCAACCCATGCATCATCCTGTTTATCCTGATGTCAACGGCGCGAGCTCAGCAGATTGTGCATGTTGATGATGACGCCCCGCTCGGGGGAGACGGTGTTAGCTGGAGTACGGCCTACGCCCATCTGCAAGACGCGCTGGCGGCTGCGGTCGCCGGTGATCAGATTCGCGTCGCACAAGGAATCTACAAGCCGGATCAGGACGAGAGCGGTGGCGTCGCCCCCGGCGACCGGTCGGCGACGTTTCAGTTGCAAAACGGCATAGCAATCGAGGGCGGCTATCGCGGGCTTACCGGCGGCGGGGCACCTGACGACCGCAACATTGATGTCTTCATCAGCACGCTCAGCGGCGACTTGGCCGCTGATGACGTGGGTGACCTTGGCGGGTTCCTCGCCTGCTCATCCGGTGACGGCAACCCGTTTGCGCCGGGGTGCGAGGCGTTTGACCTGGACGGAGATGGGGACGTTGATAATCCAGACGGGAATATCGACGACAATGCGTATCATGTGACGGTCGGAACCGGCACAGACAGCACAGCCATCATCAACGGCTTCACCATCACTGCCGGCAATGCCAGCGCCTTCTTACAAGATGATTCGGGCGGCGGAATGAATAACTCTCCAGGCAGCCCGACCGTCACTCGATGCACATTTCTGCAAAACAGTGCGCTCGCCCATGGCGGAGGGATGTTCAATCTCAACAACACGAGTAATTCCGTGGTGTCGAACTGTCGGTTCGTCGAAAACCATGTCGGCGGCAGCGGGCAGGGACGCGGAGGTGGCATGGCCAACTTCGACGGAGCCAGTCCAACGATCAATGAATGCGCCTTCACCGGGAACACCACCGTCTTTCTGGACGGTGCTGGTCTGTCCAACGAGTTTGGCTCAAGCCCCACACTGACCAACTGTTCATTCACGAGCAACGTCGCTGGCGACAACGGCGGCGGTGTGTTCAGCTACAACCAAAGCCATCCTACATTTGCAAATTGCACGTTCAGTCGAAACACCGCGAGAAACGGCGGCGGCATGAGCAACAACGGGAGTATCGCGCCGATCCTGGTCAACTGCACATTCAGCGGCAACACGGCCTCGAACAACGGCGGCGGTATGGCCAGCAGTTCCAATAGCCGTCCTGAGTTGACCAACTGCATCTTTTGGAACAACACCGACGGATCCGGCACGGGCGAACCGGCGCAGATCCATGTCGCGACATCGCCACTCCCCATCGTGAACTACAGCTTCATCCAGGGGTTGACCGGCGCATTCGGAGGGATCGGCAACATAGGTGCTACTCCTGGTGATCCGTTGCTGGTGGACCCAGACAACGGCGACTTTCGCCTTGCCGCTGGCTCACCGTGTATTGATGCGGGCGACAACAGCAGTGTGTCAAGCACCGTGACAACAGACCTCAATGGCAACCCGCGATTGAGCGACGATCCTGATACGCCGGACTCCGGCGACGGGACCGCGCCCATCGTCGATATGGGGGCGTTGGAATTCCAGTCTAGCGGAACGCCGATCCCAACCGTTTCCAGTTGGGGCATGATTGTGATGGCGCTAATCTTACTCATGGCGGGGACACTCGTACACGAAAATAGCCAGAGGAATGGACTGACGAAGTAAACGAGTGGGATTTTGTACACCCTCATCCAGCCAGAGATTCCGGCCACCTCGGCCTGGAGTCTGCTCGTCATGGTGCTTCTCATGCTACTTGTCGGGGCTGCCGTCTTCCGGAAACGGGCATACGCCTGACACGTAAGCCTAGCAACGGCGCAGCATGACAGCTTCGTGGTCGCCTTTCCCGCCCGCGTTACCGATCACTCGTGACGTTTTCCCTTTTGCATTACGCTGCCGGTGAATAGCTCGGTGGCGCAACGTAAGTGCAATGGGGGGGATGTGATGGCGGTTCGCAAGTATGAGAGTGCCGAGGATCTTACGGAATCGACCTACACGGGCGGTGCTAACATTCTTAAGGCGGGGATTGCGTTTTCGGATGCCGGCGCTGGGGGGATGGTTTGCATTGCGTCGTGCGTGGTGCAGAACAGCTCCGGCTCCAGTAGCAACTTCGCTCAGGCCAGGATGTTTTCTTTCTCCGGTGCTTCTTCGGCGCATACGGATGACCGCGCTAACGAGTCGAGTGCGGCCGTGTGGCGCGGGGCCGGTGGTATGGATGTGATCGACGCGGGCAACGGACTGGTGGAGGTATACCTCGGTGGCGGTTAGCGCAACACTTCGAGATTCTCACGTTGTGGGTATCCAGAAACTTTCCAGCGACGTATGGGCGGCGTCTGCCGGAGCAAGCAGCACGACGTCCACTGCGTTTCAGGACAAAGTGTCCGTGACGTTCACGCCGGTATCGACGGGTGATTACTATGTGCTGGCCACTGCCGAGTGCCGTCACGACACCGCGGGCCACCGTATGGCGTGCCAACTCGACCACGGCGGTAGTGCGGTTGGCGTGTGGCAGATGGTTCCGACCAGCACGAGCGAATATCGAACGTTTGCCGTGCTGGTCAAGCTGCCGGCGCTATCGGGATCGCAGACGATCAAGGTGCAGTTTCGGCGCGTGACCGCTACGGGCACGAGCTACATTCGCAACGCACGCATCTGGGCGTTTCGCGGCGATACGTTTGCCAACGCGGGGTATGCGGAAGACGCTACGTCGCAAACGCAAACCGCGACGACCCTGACCGACGAACTGGTGCTCAGCTATAACGTCGCGACGGCCGGCGATCATCTCATCATCGCGGCGGCCCACGCGACCGGGCCTAACGACGCGACGATTCGCGGAGAACATGTGCTGAAAGTGGATGGCGTCACAAAGGTCGCAGACTCTTTGCGGCGTAACGCGGCGACGTTCGCCAACGACATGGCGAGCTTTCTCTATGCGGAGGTTGTGAACTTTTCAACCACGGGCAACAAGCCGATCAAGTTTCAGCAGCGACGCACGGGGACCGGCATTGGCGTGGCGAGCGTGTTCACACGGCAGGCCATCGTGGCGTTGGCGCTTCCGGTGGCGGGTCCGGCGCGCGTCGTATCTTTGGGGCAGGTTTTTCTGGGCGATCGCGTCGCCTATTCGGGGTAGTGTTTGAGTGGGGTTCTTCGGACAAGATACGGACCTCCCCCGGTCCCTTCTTGGTAAGGAGGGGAGCAAGATGTTGAACGACCTTGGTTGGAAACAGTATGATCTTCGTGGGAATGGCACTAACTCGATGTCGAGTCTGGTGCGTTCCGGCGTATGATGTGAACGCCTGTTCCGAGTAGTAGGAGAAACATCACGGCAAGCCCGAACTCCGACACCGTGGGTATCGTCGTGAGTTGCGAGGGGTTGATCGCTCCTGTTCGCGCGGGGTTTTGGCGGAATCGTGGCCAAGGTTCGGAATTGGTGGACGGCGTGGGCATCTTCCATACGGACAGAAAATCGAGCAATGATGCCTCGACAATTTCCAGCCGACCGTCGGCGTCCAGGTCGGCAACCATCGGCTGGGCGAAGTTGTCCGTCGTGAGTCTTGGGAACCCCTCGAACCAGCTACCATCATGCCGAAACACGTACACGCCAACGGCTGAGGCCGTGACGATCTCCAACCGACCGTCGTTGTCCAAGTCTGCCAAC
>JAJRSR010000003.1 GCA_024278695.1 Planctomycetota bacterium
ATCGGGCGATAGCAGCCGTTATTGGCTGTGCGGAGGGGACCGTAGCATCCCGTCTCAGCCGGTCGCGCGAGCGGCTTCGCGAAATGTTGCAAGAAAGTTACGGAATTTCGGAAGAATCGGGCTCGCCAGCGCATCCAAGGAGATAGCCGCTAGATTCTGCTCACGAGCCGCTGGTGGCAATGAACGTGCTGCCGGCTCGCCGTTAGGAGGCATGCAGCTAGGGCAGGGATTGTGCAGCTAGCGCAAGGGATATGTGCCATGCAGTGCAAAGAATATCAGCAAGACATTGGACGCTATTTCGATGATGAGCTTTCCCCCGCTGATCGGGCGAAGGTTGGAGATCACCTTCGGTCGTGTCCCGCATGCACCCAAGAGCTTGCGAATTTGAAGAAAGTGGCGTCGTTGCTGGCCGACTCGAACGGTGTGGCCGTGCCGCCTGGTTTGTGGGATTCTGTTGAAAACCGCCTCGATCAAGTTGCTGTTGAAGCCACCGGCGTTCCTGTAACCACTGGCACTTCTGTAACCACTGGTACTTCTGTAACCACTGGTACTTCTGCCGGTCAGCTCCGGTCTCGGCGTTGGGCGCTTGCGGCATCGCTGGTTTTTGTCGTGGGGATTGGCACGTTCAGTCTTAGCCTCCTTGATAATCCGGTCAGGGCCTCTTCGATCAATTTCGGTGTGTTGCTTGACGCGCTTCCGCTTGATCCCCATGAGGCTTTTCAGAAGTTTCTTAGAAGCAACGGCGCAAACGACGCATCTCCGGCGGAACTGGTGGCTTTTGCCCCGGACTTGGACTTTGCCGTGCCGTCAACCCTGCCGGGTGGATTTCGCCTGACGGGTACCTATACCCTTGATTTCGGAGCATCACCGGGTGTGGCCGCTTCTTACGATCGCGACGGGGAGTTTCTTGCGGCAATCTTTCACCCACCGGTCGATCAAGAGGACTTCGGCACGCACAAGGATATGCCGTGCGCGATCGGAAAGCATCGTGGGCATAAGGTTGTGGTCGGGGAATGGAAGATGATCCACCTAACTACGGCGTCAACCTGCCACTGTCTACTCACTCGACTCGACGAATCGTCCGAACTCCCGGCCGTGATGGCCGCCGTCGCGCCCGACGCATCTTCCTCAGCTTTGCACCACCAGCACGACCACTAGAGTCGAGATTGGTCTGCCGGTTGTACTTCTGGTATCGGTCTCATTGGCACGTCTGCATATCCGCGTAGAATCCCATTGGCCGTGGACTTGTCCCCATACGTTGTGGCTGCGCGTAGCAGGGTTCGGGGATGTGCTTAAGGAGACGTGGGTACCGTGTCAAAGGTCGATCAGTTTGAGAGCATGTTTCGGTCGGCGTCGCGGGAGGCGTTTCGGTACGAGCCGATCAAGATCGAGTCGGTCCTGGTCGTCACGGATCTCGATGAGCCGCGAGCCAGTGCGTTTGCCGAAGGCGTACACCGCTTCCTGCGCGTGATCGACGCGGATGCCAGTGTCACATGGCGGACCGTATCCGGTGAGGAGGCTTCATCGGCAGGGTCGTTGTTGGCGATCGTCGAGTCCGACGTGCCGCACCTGATTTGCACCTACCGTAACTTGCATTCCGACGCATGGAAGTGGCCACACAGTCTGGGCACGCACGTGGACCTGTTAACTCAGCGCACGTCCGTACC
This sequence comes from Planctomycetota bacterium, assembly GCA_024278695.1. GTDB lineage: Bacteria > Planctomycetota > Phycisphaerae > UBA1845 > UBA1845 > JAJRSP01. The sequence continues at coordinate 1,668 of JAJRSR010000003.1, forward strand.
GGTGCTGTTGCTTCCCCATCCAGAGGCGGCGTTCGCAGCGGATCATGCGACAAAGAACACCGATCGCGTGATGGCCATTACCGATCATCTCACCGGGGACCATCGGCTTGTCAACTATGCGTTGCGGTTGACCCAAGACGCCGGCACGGTATGGCTCACGCATGTCGAGGATGATGCGACGTTCGAGAGCTACCTGGAGTCCATCTCGAAGATTCCAGAAATCGACACCGACGAAGCCCGCGCCGCCCTGCGCACGCAGCGGCTCAAAGAACCGTTGGATTATATCGAGGCGTGCGTGGCCGCCTTGCACGACGCGGGGACGCATGTGACGGTCGAGCACTTGGTGTGTTTCGGGCACCATTTGGTTGAATACAAGCGAATGATTGAGTCGCACGCGGTGGACCTGCTGGTGCTCAATACGAAAGACGAGACGCAACAAGCGATGCACGGTATGGCGTATGCGTTAGCCGTCGAGCTGCGACAGATTCCCTTACTCATGCTTTGATGGCCGCTGCAAGGAAGGTTTTTTACGGATGAGATTTCACGGATGAATGGTTGGATTCTTGCGACAGCAAGCACCGGCGCAGAGCCGTCCGTCCCGATGGGTATCACGCTGATTTTTGCGGCGCTGCTTCTCGGGCTGATTCTCTGCTTGGCGCTCGAGGAAAAGATCCATGCGAAGAAGTCGATCATCGCGGGTGCCTTCGCGTTGGTTTGTTTGTTCGTCGCGAATGTGTTTGGTCTTTATGAGTTTGTCGATCACAAGTTCCTCGTCATGCTGCCGCCGTTCGGTGCCGGGGGTGGTCACACCGTCCAGCTACCTGTATACATTCCGGCCATCGACTGGGGCGTGATCGGGTTGATCTTCGGCGCGAGCTTGTTCGTTGATATCACGTCCAAGACGGGGCTCTTTACCTGGATCGCGATTAAGCTGACCAAGGCATCCAAAGGGGATCCGCGTCGGCTGCTCTGGTTCTATGGCCTGATGACGGTCGTGTTCTCTGCCGTACTCAACAATGTGACGGCCATGATTATTGTCGGCTCGCTGACCGGCGTGTCTCTCAAGAAGCTGGGACGCATGAACATGCTGCTCGGTTTTCTGCTAGTGGAAGGGTTGCTGACGAATATCGGCGGACTGCTGACCCTGATTAGCTCGGTTCCGAACATTATCGTGGGAAACGCTGCGGGTATCAGCTTCGCAACGTTTTTCGTCAAGTCGGCACCGTATGTCTTCGTGGCCACGATTGCGACGATCATGCTCGGTGCGAAACTTTTTGACATCGGTAAGCTACAGACGGCGGAAGAGGAGGCGGAGGCCTTGCTGTTGGTTGGCGGTTTTGACGAGAACGACGGTATCGAAAGTCGAGGGTTTTTCTGGTTCGGTGCGGTGATGCTCGTGCTGTTTATTCTGACGATTGCGACGGCATCCGTGTTGCCGGTGATTCAAGACCTGGGTATGAGTTTTGTCGCACTCGCCTTCGCGGCCATGATGTTGCTACGGTACAAATCGACGGTGGACACGTTCTACCGCGCGATGGACTGGGACTTGCTGGGATTCTTCGCGGCGCTTTTTGTCGTGATCAATGTCATGGAGCACGCGCTCGTGCTCGATCTTATCGGGGTTGGTCTCGCCAAGGTCATCGGCCTGAATGACAGCGTCGGTTACGGCGCGGGTACGGGTGCCATTCTCGTGTCGGCCGCCGGATTCAGCTCGGTCACGGACAACATACCGCTCGCGGCCATGCTTGCAAAAATCCTACAAGCTCAGGGTACCGTCTCGACCGATCCGCTCTGGTGGTCGGTCGTGTTCGGTGCCAACCTTGGCGGAAACCTGACGCCGATCGGTTCCGCCTCCACCCTCGTCGCCGTGACCATCATCCACAAGAACGGTTTGACCATGCCCTTCGCACGCTTCGTGAAGCTGGCCTTTCCGTTCGCGGCGATGCAGATCGCGATAGCCTCGGCCTACGTTCTTCTGTTCCTACAATAGATCAAGAACCGCGTGTTCCCTGTGCGGCTTTATTCTTCGTCCGAGAACCATCTGCGGTACTCGTGTTTGAGTGCGAGAGCCGAATCCGGCCTCGGGGAAACCCGTGCGTCCACATAACATGTCCATTGCCCGGTTATTGCGGCGGTTGCAAGGGCTTCTGCCGAGCCGCGTTCCCTCGTCACAAACGGCTGTTTTCTCTTACAGGCTCGACCGATGACTAATAGACGCCTCTGCGGGGCGGATACGCACTGATTACTGGGCTACAAAACGCCCCCTTCAGCCGTTGGCTGTTGAGTCCCCGCATGGGATCAAGTGGAAGTGCCTCGTAGTGGCACTGCGCACCTGTCGGGTGCGATAAGGTCTAGTTGCCAGCCGTCAACGCTGGCTGAGAGAACTGTTATGCTTGCGCGAACACACTGTATGACGATGTTGGTGGCGGTCGGTTTTCGGGGTTTGGGGGTTGCGTGCGCGGTACCACGGGCCGCGTTGCGGCGCACTGTTTGTGCGTGTCTTGTCGCGATGGTGGCGTGGCTCGGCGGACCCACGGTGGTCGTGGCGGGTGAGCCTAATTCCAGCGGTGGTGCCGCAGCGCCGGTCCGTCCGGGGCATGCGGTTCACCTTGCTGTGGCGGATGATCCCGCTGCGGAGGATGCGGTGGAGCCGGATGAGGATCTTTCGGAGCTAAGCCTGGAGGAATTGATTGATGTCGAGGTTGTCGGGACGGCGTCGCGTCACGCCCAGAAGAAATCCACCTTGCCCTACGCCGTGAGTGTGATTACGGCTGCCGACATCCGCGCCTCCGGGGCTCGCACCATTCCCGATGCACTCCGCCTTGCGCCGGGTATCGACGTGGCGGATCTCAACTCGGGCGCGTCGGCCGTATCGGTCCGGGGCATGCACGGATTCCTGGGGCGTACCATTTTGGTGCTCGTGGACGGCCGGCAGATTTTTGACTAGCTGTTCGGCGGCAACCTATGGGGCAATTGGCCGTTCCAACTGGAGGATATTGAGCGGATTGAAGTGATTCGTGGTCCGGGTGGTGTGACCTGGGGCGCCAACGCGATGAACGGCGTGATTAACATCATCACGAAAGACCCGGCCGACCAGCAAGGCGTCACGCTGACGCTCGGCGGCGGTTCTCGCGGGCAAAACAAGGAGCACATCGGATTCGGGTGGCGTGACGGAAACACGCGGATCAGGCTGTCGTTGGAGTATGAAGGAAACGACGGGTTCAGGAAGGGCCGGTCTATCCTCGGCGGTCTTGACGACGACTACAAAGCCAGCCGCATCAATCTCTACGGCATACACGACTTGCCATCCGGTGATACGCTGACATTTTCGGCAGGAAGCGCCGTCGTGGACGGCGGCCTCGCGAGGACGCCCTTGGGGGGGCTCGGCATGAGTCGAAACGCCGGGTCGCAAGCCTCGTTTGTCATGGCCAAGTGGTCACATGAGATCGGAGCCGACAATGTGCTCGACCTCACCGGTTATGTGAATGACTTTTACGTGTCGCCGGGGTTGAGACAGATCGACTACCGCTACCAGCAGATCGCGTTTCAGTTGGCCCACACGTTCAAGACTGAAGATGAGCACCACATCACCTGGGGGGTCGATAGCCGCGTCGATTTATTGGACGGGAGCAACTCCGATCCACAGCTTCTCGAAAGAGATTCGTTAAGCACTGTGATTATCGGTGTCTATGCACAGGACAATTGGAACCTCGACGATCAGTGGTCGGTGTCGCTCGGTGCCAGGCTGGATTATGAAGCCTACGGCGGTTTTCAGCCAAGTGTTCGTGGTTCGCTCACGCGCGAATTTGACGACGGTTCAATCGTATACGCGTCGTTCTCACGGGCATTCCAGATGCCGCCGGTGGGTTTGCGCTTTACCGATTTCCCTATGGCTAACGGTTTTGTTGGCGTGTCGGGCACGCGGAGCATGAAATCTGAGGGGCTATTGGCTTATGAGGTCGGCTACCGTGGAAAGGTTTTCGATAGTGTCGAGTTCAGCGCTAACGCCTATTGGCATGAGTACTCCGAACTGACCTCGCTGTCGGGGCGATTGGGGCCTCCCGGATTGATGAATCTCAATGTCGACAACCGTGCCGATGCGTCATTGTACGGTGTGGAATTGGACGCGAAGTACCCCGTGTCCGACAAGCTGGATCTTCTGGCCAACTACACGTTTCAACGGCTCAACTGGCGCGCTGACGTACCGTTCGTGGATGAGGACTTGATGTCGCCGCCGGAGCACAAGTTGACGCTCGGAGCTCGGTACAGTCCGAACGAAGACGTTCACCTTTCAGGGCACCTTTTCTATGTGGATAGCGTAAAAGCGCCGCGGGTCGATGTGCCATCATCCACCCGACCGATCGATGCGTATTGGCGGCTCGACGTGCAGGCCTCTTTCGATCTTTGGGATGACACCAGCAGCTTGACTTTTGGCGTCCGAAACCTTCTCGACAACCTACACCCCGAGGGTGGAACGAGCTTCTTGAATTACGCTGAAGTGCCGCGGATGGCGTATGTCGAGTTTCGTTACGAGATCATTCCGTAGACGTCGTGCAGTGAAACATTGTGCCTTTCGGAACAGATGTTGAATGACAGGTCTGGTGACTAGACGAGCATTGGTTGTGCTGATGGTTCTGGGCGTAAGCTTGGTAATCGATCAGCCCGCTTGCGCGCAAACACTCGACGCGGCCAAGGCCACCAGAGTCAAAGCGGCATACATCTATAATTTTGCGAAGTTCGCAACGTGGCCGGCAGATGTCTTCAAAACCGACGATGCGCCGATCATCATCGGCGTGGTCGGGCCGGATCCGATCGCCGCCACGCTAGAGAAGGTGGTTCGAGGTAAGACGGCACACAATCGACGCATTGAAGTTCGCAGGATCGCCGGGGTGTATCCGGAGGCTGCAGACGAGCTGCGCGAGTGCCATCTTTTGTTCGTGTGCGCGTGTGAGAGTGAGCGGATCGGACAGTTGTGGCGGCTGTTGGGCAATCGTCCGGTGTTGGTGGTTAGCGATATAGAGGGATTCGCCAAACGTGGGGGGATGATCGGCTTAGCGCTGGAAGGTGGTCGCATCGTGTTCGAAATCCATCGTGCGGCCGTAGAACAAACGGGCATCCGTCTGAGCGCTAAACTGTTGAAGCTCGCCAAAATCGTGGGTTAGGCGGCGTGTGGTTCGAGAATGTCTTGGAGCGGTCGTCTGCGGCGGCCCCTGTAGGTGCGTTGTATGAAACTGTTCGAGAGACTATCCTTCAAGCGAAAGCTGTTGCTCTTCGCGCTCGTGACATGCGGTGCCGCGATGGTTTTGCAGACCGCCGTCTACTTTGGTTATGAGGTCGTTGATGTCTACCGCGACCTTCCGGAAGACCTCTCTGTCACGGCGGACATCGTTGGGCAAAACGTTTCCGCGGCGCTGATGTTTGAAGATCGGACCGCCGCTTCAGAAGCCCTGTCAGGTCTCAGTGCCGATGACAACATTCTGGCGGCTTGTGTCCTGACGGCTGCGGGGAAACCGTTTGCCCGTTATCTGAAAGAGGGGCAGGGCGTCGATACGACGGTCTATCAAGGTCGTGATGGGCATGAGTTCTTTACTGGCGAGCTGCGCGTGTCGCGCCCGATTGAGTTGGACGGGGAACGCATCGGCTATGTCATTATCCGCTATAGTTTAGCGGAGCTCTACGCCGATCTACGTAACCTGGCGGTGGGCTTGGTCTTGTTTTTTGGTGTTTCCCTCTTGTTGGCGTTTGCGCCGGCTGCCCGGTTGCAGCGCTACATTTCAGAGCCGATTGTTGATCTCGCGGCGATGACCAAGAAGGTGGCGGAGTCGAAGGATTTTGCCCTTCGCGCAACGAGGCGATCAGACGACGAACTTGGCGACCTGACCGACTCGTTCAACCAGATGTTAGAACAAATCCAGCAGCGCGACAGTGCCTTGCAAACGCTGAATGAACAGCTTGAGGTGCGTGTGGTCGATCGTACCAGCGAACTTCAGAAAAGAACTGAAGAGCTTGAAGAACGTCGACGTACCGTGGCCTTGCTACAGAGCGTCGCCACATCATCGAATGCGGCGACCACGCTGAGCGAAGCCCTACAGGTCGCAATTGATGAGGTTTGCGAGTATTCGGGTTGGCCCGTCGGTCACGCCTACCTGCTTGCCGAGGACGGCAGCGGCGATCTCGTGCCAACGAGCATATGGCACATCGGGGATGGGGTGCGGTACGATGAGGTGCGCTCAACAACAGAAGCTATGCCCTTCAAACCGGGTGTGGGGCTCCCGGGGCGGGTCGCGTCATCGCGAAAACCAGCGTGGATTGTGGATGTTCGTTGCGACACTGATTTCGCAAGGGTTCAGATCCTGGAGGCCGCAAGCCTGCGCGCCGCCTTTGCCTTTCCCGTGATCTTCGAGAACGATGCCGTCGCGATTCTTGAGTTCTTCCACACCGACACGTCTGATCCCGACGAGCAACTTCTTCGCGCGATGACGAGTGTGGGCACCAGCCTGAGCCGCGTGGTCGAACGGCAGCGCGCGACAGACGCGCTTCGTGAACGCGAACACAAACTGCGAGAGCAGAATACTGAAATTCTGAAGGCGTCACGCGCGCTTGCCGAGAGCGAAAACCACCTTCGTACGATTTACGATTCCGAGCCCGAATGCGTGAAGACCGTAGCGCCCGACGGCACGGTGTTGGAAATGAACCCGGCCGGGCTTCGCATGGTCGACGCGGGTTCATTGGATGACGTTCGTGGTACTTCCGTGTTCGGTTTGGTTACAGACGAGCACGTCGAGCGATATCGAGACTTACATCGACGGGTGATTGAAGGCGAATCCGGCACGTTGGTGTTCGAAATCTGCGGATTCAAGGGGCGTCGCGTTTGGATGGAGACGCACGCCGTACCCCTACGCAACGAATCTGGAGCAATCTATGCGCACCTGGCCGTGACACGAGACATCACAGAAGAGAGAAAGGCGGTGCAGGCGCTACGCGGCGCGAAGGAGGCGGCCGAAGCCGGCAACCGAGCCAAGAGTGAGTTTCTCGCCAATATGAGCCATGAGATCCGAACGCCGCTGAACGGCATCATTGGCATGTCCGAGCTGGCGCTCGATACCAACCCCACGGGCGAGCAAGCCGAGTTCCTAAAAAGTGTTCTTGCTTGTTCCGGTTCATTGCTTGCCATCATCAACGACATCTTGGACTTTTCAAAGATCGAGGCCGGTAAGATGAGCCTGGAGGCCACGCCGTTTGATCTCGTGGCGACCTGTGAGGCCGCGCTCGATATCATCGCCCATCGCGCGGCCCCTAAGAATTTGGAGTTAATCTCCAGTATCAGTCCCGATGCGCCGCATCGTTTCTTGGGGGATCCGGGTCGTCTTCGACAAGTGCTCATCAATCTTCTGGGCAATGCGGAGAAGTTCACCGAGCAGGGTGAAATATCGTTACTCGTTGATGTCTTGGATCGGACTGACGATGACGTGACGCTTAAGTTTTCGGTGGGTGATACCGGAACCGGAATAGCCGAGGACCGCCTGGCCGCCATTTTCGAGAGTTTTACACAAGCCGATGGTGCCACAACACGGCAGTACGGCGGCACCGGGCTCGGCCTGGCCATTTCGCGACAACTCGTGGAGCTGATGGGCGCTCAACTCCAAGTGGAGAGCGAACTGGGCGTCGGTAGCACATTTCATTTCACGATTACGTTGGCCATAGCACCGAATCAAACCGCAGACGGCTCCGAGACAGCCTCATCCATCCTGCCGGACAAGAGCGCGCTGAGAGGTACATCCATTTTGGTTGTGGATGACAATAAGACGAACCGGCAGGTATTGGATGTTTTGCTCACGTCCTGGGGGTGCAGGGTGGCATTGTCCCGGAGCGGCCCTGAGGCGTTGGAAATGCTGCGCGCCACCGCAGGTTCGAACCGCTCAATTGATGTCGTTGTTCTGGATGTTCAAATGCCCGAAATGGACGGTTTGGAAGTCGAGCAGCGCATTCGGGAAAACGAAGCATTGGGCCGCCCGAAGATCGTCTTCGCGAGTTCGCTAGGAAACAGAAAGTGCGTCGCGGAGCTTGTTGGTGGGGACACAACCAGTGCGGCTGCCTTCCTGACGAAACCAATCAAGCGTGATTTGCTCATGACGACACTCCTTTCGGCGATCGGTGCCGTAGGCCAAGCGTCGGTGCCCGAAGAAACGCGGTCGGACCGCAATGGCATAGACCAACGCCGCTTCAAATCCCGCGTGCTCCTCGTCGAGGATAACCCGGTAAATCGGAAAGTTGCCGTGGGCATACTGAAAAAGTTAGGGTGCGACATCTCCATTGCTGAGAACGGTCGTATTGCGCTGGAGGTTTTGCAGGATAAGCGGTTCGATGTGATTTTGATGGACGTGCAGATGCCGGAGATGGACGGCCTGGAGGCCACACGCCACATCCGCGCCGACCAGCGGCACAACGATACACCCATCGTAGCCATGACAGCCCACGCGATGGATGGCGACCGCCAGAAATGTCTCGCGGCCGGCATGGATGACTACCTGAGCAAGCCCATCAGCTCCGCCAAACTTCGCAAGATGGTTGAGGCTTGGACGCGGCGCGTCACTCCTGACAGCCCCGAACCCGCTACAACCACATAACCGTGCCGGGTAGTACGGCGAAGTACTGACTCATGCGCGCTTTCGCATGAGCGGTGTCGCAGGCGTAAGGCGCGTCACACGGCGCTCTGTCGCCGCGCGTGCTGCCGACTCGCGCCACATCACTTGACAACTTCTTACCGGTTCGCCATTGCGGGTTCGGACCCCGAACCGATTTGTCGCGTGGGTGTCCTGACGCTTCGAATACGCGCGGTCCCTTGAAAACTCAGACAACCTCGACTAACCTCATGCAAGCCGGAACGGGCCGGGACGCGGCGCGTCCGCAACCAATGGGTCCGTGTCGCGTAAGTTGTTCATCGAAAGTGCCAAGATCGTGGCACTCCTTGGAAAGTAAGGTTATTCGTCCATGGTCGGTGCCCACCTGCAATACAAACGATCTCGATTCTCCACGCGGTTACCGTCGGACCGGCTCTATGCCCCCAGCCATGCATGGCTTCGGGAAGAAACGCCCGGTCTTTGGCGCGTCGGGTTTACCAAGTTTGCGACGCGCGTTTTGGGGGAACCGGTCGAGTTGGATTTCGAGGTCGAAAGCGAGGCGGCCGTACAGCCCGGGGATACCGTCGGGTGGGTGGAAGGGTTCAAGGCGGTCACGGATTTGTTTTGTCCGCTGCCCGGACTCTTTGCCGGTCCCAATCCGGCGCTCGATGCGGGCATCGCGGCCATCCAGTCGGACCCGTACGGCAAGGGTTGGCTTTATGCTGTGGAGGGTACGCCGCCGGACGACTGCGTGGACGCCTCCGGATATGCCGGTGTTCTAGACGCGGCGATTGATAAAATGCTGGGGAACACGCTGTGACCGACAGCGCCGCGCCCACCGCGCGATACATCATGATCGGCGGATTTCTCGGCGCGGGTAAGACAACGGCGGTCGCGCGGCTCGGGCGTTATTTGATCGACCGGGGGCTGCGTGTCGGTCTGATCGCCAACGATCAGAGCAGCGGACTCGTGGACACGGCTATTCTTCGATCGCAGGGGTTCGATGTGGCCGAGATTGCGGGGGGGTGTTTGTGCTGCCGTTTTAACTCCCTCGTTGAAGCGGCCAACCAACTCACGGCCCAGACGCGGCCGGATGTATTCATCGCCGAGCCGGTCGGAAGCTGCACGGACCTCGTCGCGACGGTGAGCTACCCACTTCGCAGGATTTATGGAAACCGGTTTTCGATCGCGCCGCTCAGCGTACTGGTTGACCCGAAACGCTGCGCGCGAGTACTCGGCATTGCGGAAGGGCGGTCGTTCTCCGACAAAGTCGTCTACGTCTACCGCAAGCAGCTTGAAGAGGCCGAAGTCATCGTCATCAACAAGTGCGATGCGATTGACGAGCCGCAGCGCGTAGCGCTTAACGAAGCCCTTCAACAATCTTTCCCACGAGCACGGATCGTCAGCGTTTCCGCGAGAGAGGCCACCGGTCTCGAAGCCTGGTTTGAGAAGATTGTGGTTGCCGAATGCCACAGCGCCGCGACCATGCCCATCGACTATGACGCGTACGGTGCGGGTGAAGCGCTGCTCGGCTGGCTCAACGCAACCGTGCGTGTTAGCGCCGAAGAACCGTTTGACGGTAACGCGTTTCTGTTGCAACTCACGGATCGTCTTCGTAACTATCTCGACACATCGGCGTCCGAAATCGCGCACCTCAAGATGACCTTGGACAGCGGCGATGGAGCCGGTAATCTATCTGTGGTGAGCCTTGTGGGTTCCGACAGTACGCCTGATTTACGTGAGTCGTTGTTGGATCGTATCAACGGCGGTGAGTTGATCGTGAACCTTCGAGCTGAGGCCGCCCCGGAGTTGCTCAAGAACGCTACGATTGCTGCGCTCGGAGAGCGTGTCGCTGGCGTGGCTGCGAAGGTGACACACATGGAGTGTTTTCGTCCAGAGAAGCCGACGCCGACGCATCGGATAACGACACCGGAACTTGAAAACGAAGCCGCCGGTAAGACGTGAGCCTGACGCGGGCGAGTGTCGTCGATCGCGAATCGGCAGTGGTTAAAAATACTGATGACGCAGCAACCTAGAATCCTCTACTGCAACTGCACCTACGCCAAGGTCGTCCCCGCAGAGACCAAGCGTGAGGTGCTGCGCAGGCTGAGTGAGTCGGGTGCGGCCTTTGATTGCGTCGCAGACCTCTGCGAGATGTCAGCGCGGCGCGACCCGGGACTTGTAGAAATCGCAAGCGCCGGAAACGTGAAGATCGCAGCCTGCTTTCCGCGTGCGGTGAAGTGGCTCTTCCACGCCGGCGGGGCACCATTTCCGAACGACGGTGTTGATGTGCTCAACATGCGTGAACAAGACGCAGATGAAATCGTGCCACTTCTCCTAAACGGTCATCCAACTGCGGAGGTGCCGGTGCCATGAGCAAGCTCACGGAAGCGCGCCTGCGTGTGGTTCTCTACGAGGGCAGCGGCAGTGAAACCATCCCGGTTGGCGACCGCTTTGCGCTGATGAGCGAACTGCTCGACAGCGGCTACAACGTGACGTTGGTGAACGGGAAAGGCGAAGTTGGCGGTTCCGACGGCGCAGCACTGGTCGTGCTTGGGCGGTTTGAGGGCGATACGCCAAGTTTCGCGCAGGCTGATGGTGCCGATGACGGCGGGGCGGGTGTCACCTTTACAGACATTCGCGGCAAGGACACCGCTGCGGTATTGGCGGCGGTTCAACAGGTTGGCGAAGTCAAAGAGACTGTCCGGCCCGGTGATTGGAAGCCCTGGTTTCCCGTTATCGACTTCGACCGCTGCACCAACTGTATGCAGTGTTTGAGTTTCTGCCTGTTCGATGTCTATGCGGTCGATAAGACCGAAACGATCACCGTACAAAATCAAGACAAGTGCAAGACCGACTGCCCGGCCTGCTCTCGCGTCTGCCCGGAGGTGGCGATTTTATTTCCGAAGTACACGAAAGGTCCGATCAACGGTGACATTGTTCGCGACGCGGACATCCAGCGAGAGGCCATGAAGGTGGACGTGTCCACGTTACTCGGCGGTAACATTTACGCCGCGCTTCGTGATCGCCAGCGCGACGCTCGAAAGCGTTTCTCGACTGAGCGGGACGAATCGCGAGCGCTGATCGAGCGAAGGCGATGCCTCAAAAAGTTGCAGGGTGATCTGGATATTCCGGATGAGGTGCTTATGAGTCTGCCAAGCGTGGGGGATATCGAGGAGCGCGCCGCCCGCGCCAGGGAAAAAGCGGAGAAACGCCGAGCCCGCTCGCAAACCGTCAAGGATGTGCGCCCCGCGCCTTCGCAAGAAGACTGGGGAATCTGAACCCGCGAGACCGGCCGCGCCGCGTTGGTGTGATCGGTGACGAAGAGGAAAGGACGTGACCATAGCGTATGATTGCAACGCTCGGCTATAGAATCTTTCGCACGACCGACACGCGTGTGCTCTGGAAGTTCGCGTACAACTTCGGGTACAAAGGAATGCGATCGGTCCAGCGGTTCAAGAAGCGGCTCAAACGCGGCACCACGTTTCCTCCGTTTCTGTACATCTCCATCACAAACAGTTGCAATCTTAGGTGTACGGGCTGCTGGATCGACGTCGCAGCCCCGCAGGCTCTGATATCGTTCGATGAAATGAACACCCTCATCGTAAACGCAAAGAAACACGGCAACAGCTTCTTCGGCATTCTTGGTGGCGAGCCGTTCATGCACCCGGACCTGATGCGCATCCTCGCCGCCCACCCCGACTGCTACTTCCAGATTTTCACCAACGGGCATTTCATCACGGACGAAGTAGCCGCAGCGATGCGCCGGATTGGCAACGCCACTCCGCTCATCAGCGTCGAGGGCACGGAACTCGTGAGCGATCAGCGCCGCGGGCGGCTTGGCGTGCTCAACAAGACCCTCTCCGGCATCGACGCGTGCATCCGCAACCGCCTCATCACCGGTGTCGCCACGAGCGTGTGCCAGACCAACATCGACGATCTCGTCAACGAAGCCTGGGTCGACGCGCTCATCAAGCGCGGTGTGCATTACATGTGGTACCACACCTACAGGCCCGTTGGCCCGGAAGCGGCCCCGGAACTCGCGCTACGTCCGGAGCAGGTGCTTTCCGTGCGGCGCTTTGCGGTGGAGATGCGGTCAAAGAAAGCAATCGGTTTCGTAGACGCCTACTGGGACGATAAAGGTCAAGCCCTCTGCCCGGCGGCCACCGGCATCAGTCACCACGTCGGGCCTTGGGGCGATGTCGAACCCTGTCCGATTGTCCAGCTCGCTACGGAAAATATCCGCGACAACGACGGTGACATCTACAAGACTTTGACCGAATCGGCGTACCTGAAGGATTTTCGTGAGACGGCCGCCAAGGCCACGCGCGGCTGCATCGTCCTGGAACGCCCCGATCTATTGAAAGAACTGGCAATCAAGCACGGTGCCAAGGACACGACGGACCGAAAAGAGATGTTGGCCGAGATCGACGCCATGCAGCCGCTCAACAGCCAGCACAACCCCGGGAACGAAATCCCCGAGGATCAATGGCTTTACCGGTTCGCGAAGAAGCATTGGTTCTTTGGGTTCGGAGCGTACACCTAGACGAAACAAACGGCTTCCGGGAAGATGTGGGTTCCGGTGGGATAACGTTTATGATAAGACCCAACGATGTGAATCAAACCGACGGAATCGCAGGCGTGGAAGCGCAGTGCGACCAGCAATCGCGCCACGCGCGTTCACCTGACACTCCGTCACGCGCCATTCAGCCGTCTGACGATTCCGGCGCTCCCTCCACGAGTTTGCCGTTGCTAACGCTCCCGCCGCGCGTGCCGACGCCGATCGTGCGCCCCGCGCAGTCAAACATCCCCGACGATCGTGCCGTGCGGGATCGTTTGAAGAAAATCGCGGGGGAGCACGTGGATCGCCAGGGGCTTGTGCCGCCGATTGATCTGTCGGAGCTTCGCGCGCTCACCGTCGCCGTTCGCGAGTTAGCCGACGTCGCGGAAGTTTACGACGATTACGTGGCCATTCTTGTCAACAACGCCGTGTGGCGCGACGCCGTCGCGAAAATACCCTACGACCGGCGGCTGCTGCTTTTGCCGAAATGCCTACGCCTGGAAGAGCACTGCCCGGCCCCGTTCGATGAGTTCGGTCTGCTCTGCAAGGAATGCGGCCTCTGCTCGTTGCATGACCTGACAGTGGAGGCGGAGCGTCTTGGCTATGCAGTCTTGGTGGCCGAGGGCTCTGCCATCGTCCGCAGCATGATCGAGACGGGGCGGATCGAAGCCATCGTTGGCGTGAGTTGCCTGAACGTATTGGAAAAATGCTTCCCTCACCTTGAGGCGACGGCCGTCCCCGGCGTGGCGATTCCGCTGTTGCAGGACGATTGCGTCAACACGACCGTCGATATGGATTGGATCTGGGATGTCATCCACCTCACCTCCGACGACCACACCTATCGGTTGGACCTTGACGCACTGAAGGGCGAGGTTCAAACGTGGTTTGCCCCGGAGTCATTGGCCGCACACATGGGTGAGCCGGACGGTGAGACCGAGCGTATCGCTCATGAGTGGCTGGCTCGCGCAGGCAAACGCTGGCGTCCCTACCTGACCGCCTGTGTTTATGTCGCAATGCAAGATACGCAGCCCGATGAGTCGCCACTGATGCCGGGTGATCTCAAGAAGCTGGCGATGGCCGTCGAGTGTTTTCACAAAGCCTCGCTCGTCCACGACGACATCGAGGACGACGATGACGAACGCTACGGCGCGATGGCCATGCATGTACAATACGGCATGCCGGTTGCGCTCAACGTCGGTGATTTCCTGCTCGGTGAGGGGTATCGTCTGATCGGCGAGTTGGACGTCGAGGCTTCCGTGAAGGTGGACATGCTCCGCGCCGCGGCGGCCGGACACCTCTCGCTAGCCCGTGGGCAGGGGGCCGAGTTGTGTTGGACGCGAGACCCCAAGCCGCTTAGCTCCTTGGAAGTTCTCGACATCTTCCGCCAAAAGACGGCACCCGCGTTTGAGATTGCGCTGCGTCTCGGAGCCTACCTCGGCGGTGCGGATTCAGAAACGCACGACGTGTTGCGTGAGTACAGCGAATCCATCGGCATCGCCTATCAGATTCGCGACGACCTGGAAGACTTCTCCGGTGAGGGTGACTCGCACGATCTGCGCGACCTCCGGCCGTCGGTGATTCTTTCGATTGCCCACAAACGCGCGGAGCCGGGTGCGGATAAGGCATTGCTCACAGCCCTCTGGCGTCGCGAGTGCCAATACGACGATGTCGCTGCGGATGTAGACCGCATTCTTCGTGATCGCGGTGTGACGGAAAAGGCACGCGAATTGAAAGACGCTTACACCGAGCAGGCGATCCGAGCATTGCGGCTCCTGACCAACCCCACGCTAAAAGGCTTGCTGCGGCGCGTTGTGGGGAAAATCTTCGGAGACAACCTCATCGAGGGATATTGCAGTGACTTTGAGGCTCGAAATGCTTCAAGTAGCGAGGCTCGCGCCGAATCTGCTACTTGAGGCCGGCGATCGGGTGGTCGACTTCCTGCGCCAACAATTCAACGACGACGGTGGAGCCAAGGACCGCGCCGGTGCAAGCGACGTCTACTATACGGTCTTCGCCGTCGAGGGCCTCATCGCCTTCCGTGAGCGCGCCGATGTCCAAACCGTTCGTCAATACTTGCTCGCGTTGGGTTCCGGTGATGGTTTGGATTTCGTTCATCTGACGTGCCTCGCTCGGTGCTGGACTGCTATCGGAGGCGAGCCGCTGTCTTCACAAACTGCCGAAGCTATCCTAGCCGCTATCGAGGCCTGCCGTTCAGCAGACGGCGGCTACAACGCCTCTCCCGGTGATGAAACCGGCACGGTCTACCATAGCTTTCTCGCGTTCGGAGCCTATCAAGACCTTGGTGTGCCGATGCCTTCGCCCGAGCGGTTGCTATCGTCACTGGAGGCGCTTGGCACTGAAGACGGCGGCTACGCGAACGATCGGATGATTACGATCGGTACCACACCCACGACCGCAGCGGCCATCACGCTACTCAGGCAGCTCGGTAAGCCGGTGCCGCCGGCGGCTGGCGATTGGCTCAAACGCCAGTGTCACGCGCAGGGCGGGTTCTTGGCCATGCCGCTCGCGCCGATGCCCGACCTGCTATCGACGGCCACCGCGCTGCACGCCCTCACGAGCATGCACGTCCCTATTGATGACGTCAAAGAACGCTGCCTGGATTACGTAGATTCGCTCTGGACCGGCAAGGCTTTTTGTGGAAGCTGGGCCGATGAAGCCGTAGACAGCGAATACACCTACTATGCCCTGTTAGCCCTCGGGCACTTGAGCCTGTAAGCCCATGCCCCTCGACCCATCCACCTTTCACGCGGCTTTGTCCTTCGCGAGAGAGAAGCTGCTCGCTTGCCGCGTGACGGACGGACATTGGGAAGGGCACCTGTCCGGCAGTGCTCTGTCCACCGCGACGGCCGCGTGCGCGCTTGAGCTATTCCGCCGCGCTGCGCCGAACGAATACGATTCAGACTTGGCGGCTGTTGTACGCGAGGCGCTTGAATGGATCGCATCGCACCAAAACGATGACGGCGGCTGGGGTGACACCATCGACAGCCTGAGCAACATCAGCACGACCGTGCTCTGCTGGGCCGCTATGAACGTCGATGAAAACACCTCGGATGCCGTTCGATCCGCCGAGGCCTCAGCAAAGGCTTGGATCCAGCAAGCGGCCGGCGGCACGAGCCCAAAGCATCTGACCGATGCCATCGAGACCGTCTATGGCGACGACCGTACGTTTGCCGTGCCGATCCTCACGATGTGCGCCCTGTCGGGTCGCTTCGGAACCGGTCGAAACGCCTGGTGCCACGTCAAGGTACTTCCATTTGAGTTGGCCGCCTGCCCGCACCAGCTATTCCGCTGGTTGCGGCTTTCCGTGGTGAGCTATGCGCTCCCCGCGCTAATCGCCATGGGTCAAGTCCGGCACCACCACCGCCCCACGCGAAACCCCCTCACGCGAATCCTGCGGAACGCGACGAAGGGCGTTACGCTGCGTGTGCTCGAAAGCATCCAGCCGACATCCGGCGGGTTCCTGGAAGCTGCACCGCTGACGAGCTTCGTGCTAATGAGTCTCGCGTCGATGGGACAAGCGAACCATCCGGTGGCACGTCGAGCTGCGGCGTTTCTTACCGCCACGGTTCGCGACGACGGAAGCTGGCCCATCGATACCAATCTCGCTACTTGGCTCACCACGCTTTCGATCAACGCGCTTGCCGGCGATGGCGAACTCGTCGTGGCGTGCCCAGCCGAAGATAGAACGCCCATGATGCGGTGGTTGCGGGAGCAACAATACTCAACTGTGCATCCCTACACCCACGCGGCACCCGGCGGGTGGGCGTGGACCAACCTCAGCGGCGGTGTACCGGACGCAGATGACACGGCCGGTGCAATTCTCGCGCTTCATCATTTGCATCAAGCGGACTTTCCAAGCGAGCAGCCGAGCGAAGACCTCGTGCGTGAGGCCGCAGCGGGCATCGAATGGCTCGTCAATCTACAAAACAGCGACGGCGGCATCCCCACGTTCTGTCGTGGATGGGGCAAACTTCCGTTCGACCAAAGCAGCCCCGATCTCACCGCCCACGCGCTTCGAGCCTTCGCGGCTTGGCACGAGTACCTGCCGTCGATACTCCACGACCGGGTGACGCGCTCAATCAGTGCGTCCCTTGGCTACCTGCTTACTGTGCAGCGGGACAACGGCTCGTTTATTCCGCTCTGGTTCGGCAACCAAGCCGCGCCCGGGCAAGAGAATCCGGTCTACGGCACATCGCGCGTGTTGTGTGTCGGCACACGACTCAAAATCGAGACAACTCCGGACCACCCTCAGTCCAAGCGTCGCAGTCCGGATCAACTAGGCGAATTGCGAAACGCCACGGAGCCGCAGGCTTCAGTCTGCGCGGCGTCCCCAACGCAAGCTCGCATCCGTTTCGTGATTGGGGACGATGCGTTGTTCGCCCAATGGCAGCAATCCCGCAGCCGGGCGATCCGGTACTTGCTGGGCGCGCAAGGTGAAGACGGAGGCTGGGGCGGCGCACCATCGACGCCACCTTCAATCGAAGAAACGGCGATAGCCGTCGAGGCGATGACTGTCGCCTTGGAAGCCGACCGCGTAGTCAATGGCACGAGAGAGCCACAGCAAGACGCCCTTGCGGACGAGATGCTCGTGGCCATCCGGCGTGGTGCATCTTGGCTGATCGAGAACACCAACGCTGGGACGGCGTTCAAACCAGCGCCGATCGGTCTCTACTTTGCGAAGCTCTGGTATTCGGAGCGGTTGTACCCGTTGATCTTTACGGTGGCCGCGTGGGAACGATCTCGGCAAGTTTTATTCGACATCACAGCGCGCGCAAAACCCTGACCGCCTGCACCGCCACGGCGCAAGAGAACATTCTGCCGAAGCATCGCTGCTTGCCAGCAATGACGATAACGGATGTGCGAAGCGAGCCCCTCGAAACTGGACTCGCGTGCTACCGGGCCCGCGTACTACTTGTCTAGTGAACGCACGTTGGTTGCCTTCGGGCCTTTTTCGCCCGGAGCCACCTCGAACTCAACGCGCTCGCCGTCCTTCAGCGATCGGAAGGCCTCGCCCTCGATGTCCGTATGGTGGACGAAGACGTCATCACCACCACCCTCGGGAACGATAAAACCAAAGCCCTTCGAGTCGTTAAACCACTTCACAGTACCCTGCATGATCAAAAACCTCTTACTCTGTCACACCGCACACAGTGCCGAGCGGAAACAACAACGCTCCTACAGACGCCCGGCACCCAAACGTCGATATGATCGTGGTCCAGTATGACTGCCGCATGTTCCCGTGTCAATGGAAAAATCTCAGATTTTCTCCTAACGTCATTCTTGGCAGTCGCTTACGTGCTGTTGCCTGCCGTTGGTGCTGTTTGTTACTTCCGAGTCGTTGGGGGGAAAATGAGGGGTTCCCTTGGATTTTCGGCAGGTCACTTTGGCGTTTCAAGAAGCCACGCCACGACCGGTAGCGACGGCGGGTCGAAGTCGTACTCGCTCAGATGCATGCGCGAGACCCATCGGGTTTCCTGATAGGGGCCGGAACCCGCCTCGCCCGTAACGATCCCGCAAAAGAAGAAACGTATCTCGCACTCCGCTCCATCCAACTCGCAAAGTAGCGGTGGCTGTCCGATGACGATCTCCACGGTCACATCTAATTTTTCCTGGCAGACGCGACGCATGCCCGCTTCCGGTGCTTCACCCTCGTCAAGGCGTCCGCGCGGAAAGAGCCACAACCGCGCGTCGGATTTGTCTGTTTGTGGTAGGGCGATCAGCAGATCGTTGTTGTGCCGTTCGAGTATGCAAGCGACGACAATGGGGCGGGTTGGCTTGGGTGCCATCGGCGTACGCTCACTCAGGTGTTGGGTTTGCCGCGGCCCCAGCTTTACGGGAGACGGCAAGCGGCAGCGTTTGTGAACTGATGCCAAACGCCAAAAGGGCGACCGATAGCGTTAACCGGAACCCCCACCAAAACTTGGCCTGGCCGGACCGAAACGGGCGCAACAGGCCGTTGACCTCCTTCGGAAGAATGCGGCCACTCTGCAGCGACCACTTGGCATATCCGAGCACGCCGCCCGGTGGGAAGTGATCCCGTATATGCTGCCGCGTACGGCCGGCGACACCCTCGCGAAAGCCCTGCGGAGTTTGGTTGCCAATGTCATGCGCCTGCTCCTGCGCAAACTTGGCCACCTCTTCAGGGAAGCGACCGCTCTCAAGAAAGATCGATGCGCCCCAGCCCGTAAGCACAAGCAGCGTTGTGCCAAGCAATACCGTCTTGCGTGAGTAGAGTCCGCCAGCCGCTGCGACACGATGCACCGACGCGCCGATGACAAGACCGAACAACGCAAAGAAAAACACACCAATGAAAAACGGCAACGTCGCTGCGTGAGAGAGAAGCCACGTCAGCGGACACATCACCACGCCGCCCACGGCCACGCCCGCCCACCATCGCCCGGATGAAGAGGGAACAGGTGCGGATTCGGTAAGGCAGGTTGGCTCAGGGGTACCTGGCTTTGGTGACGCGGCGCATTCGCTCGCGTCGGCGGCGGACTCGACTGGTGAGCCCTTTTGTGGGGTTGAGGGTCCACGGGTATCTTCGGTTTGTGTCGCGGACAAGTTCTGGTTCCTCGCCATAGCACGGGTCGCCGCACGCGTCAGCGCGGCGGCGCTATGATCCACGAAAACAAGCACCGTGGCAATGGGAGAAAACTCACACAGCGTCGTGGCTTCGTTTACTTACGCTGCGAAATCGGTTTGGCTGTCTGGCCTGAACTTGTCCCGCTCCGGCTCGGACGAATGGTAGGCTTTCGAGGCGGAAGCCCACTCGGCCCTGGCGCGGAGAACTCAATAACCAGGGTGACGAACCGTTGTGGTTCGTCGGCGGACGGGGTCATGTCGGGTTGGTGTTCTGCGGTGACAGCACCCGGCTGGAGGGTCGGAGTCTCCGGCTTTGCGCTCGCTGACTTGCTCACGGCCATCGGTTGGTTCGCATAGACCTTGGCTTTGCCGCTGGTCACCAGCTTTGGGGCTACCGGGGCACGTTCGCTTTGAGTGCTCGCCGCGATCTCTGCCGGGTTGGTATCGTTAGTCTTGGCCGGTTC
>JAJRSR010000069.1 GCA_024278695.1 Planctomycetota bacterium
GCTCGCGAGTCTGTTCGTGCTGCTGGCGTCGGCTGCGATTGTGATGGCGGTGGGCGTGCTGCTTTTTCGTGGGGCGGACGTTCACATCGCCACCATCCCTATTGTGATCGTCATGGCCTGTGTTTGGGCGGTCGTCACGGTCCACCGGCAGTTTACCGAGGAGCACACCCGTCGGTCGGTCGAGCGAGCGCTTTCGCAGTATACCTCACCCGCGATTGCCAGTCGTATTGCGCAGGACGCTGATCTTCGTCGTTTGACCCCGCAACCGGCGCAGGTTACCTGTTTCTTCAGCGATCTCGCCGGGTTCACGCGTCTGAGTGAGCGGCTCGGTCCGGCCCGAACACGCGACGTTCTCAATCCGTACCTGGAAGGTATGAGCGCCGTGCTCATCGCGCACGGTGCGATCGTGAACAAGTTTATCGGTGATGGTATCTTCGCGTTTTTCAATGCGCCGATTCGCCCGTGCGAGAATCATGAACGGGCCGCGTGTGCTGCTGCGGTCGCTTGCCACGAAGCGCTGCGTGTGCTCAATCGTGACCTGCCCGAAAGCGACATCTTGAGGATGCGCATTGGTATTGCGTCGGGTGAAGTCTTCGTGGGCGACTACGGTAGCGAGTCGAAGCTGGACTATACCTGCATCGGCGATTGCGTGAACCTGGCGTCGCGGCTGGAGAAGGCGGGCAAGGTGCTGGGCACTTCCACGCTGGTGGACGGTGTGACGGCGGCTGCGAACGGCAATCCGGCGGACCGCGCACTCGGTCGTTGGCGCGTTTCGGGCCGCGATGGCGTCGTTGAATTATTCGAGATTTATTCCATGCCTGTTTCGCCGGGTGAGCGGGTTGCCGCGCAGGAATTGTGGGGGCAGGCTATGGGGCATTTCCAATCGCGCCGGTGGCAGGCTTGCCGCGAGGCGCTGGTTTCCTACGCTGCCGAAACCCCCCATGACAGTATTGCCAACGTCTATCTTCGCTCGGTCGCACAATTCGAGGCGACGCCGCCCGGTGACGGTTGGGACGGCGCGATCGACATTCCCATGGCCTGATCCTTTTTCCATAGGGGTTACCAACATGCAGCGCTCGTTCCAACTCCGGTTGTTCGTAACTTAAGCCGCCGCCAACCTGATCCGACAGTACGGACGCAGGGACGGTTATCGGTCGCTCTATGGTCTAGGGGGCGACGCCCGTTTCGCGTTTGTGTTGCGAGAGTGGGTTTGATGATCGGACTTTTGGACAATGAAGCTGCTACGGCGACCGAGCCGCCGGGTGTCGTGTTGTCCGCCCTGGAAGCCCCGTCGCTCGGGGTTTCCGCGCTAGTTGCAGAGTCAACGCTGATTGCCTCACTTCGGCATGAGATTACCACACTGCGCCGCCGCACCGCAGCGCAGGAACAACGACTCGACAACGCGACCTCGGCGATGGCGTCGGCCGCTTCATTGCATCGCGAGCTTTGCACGTCTGTGGTGCCCACGTTGCACGGTGCGGCTATCGATGTGTTCTACCGTCCGGCCGAGGATGTGGGCGGTGACGCGTATACGATCGTTCGGCTCGATGAGCACCGTGTGGCCATCGGTATGATCGACGCCACCGGCCACGGTGTGGCCGCCTCTATTCTCGCGGCTTATGGACAACAATCCATGCGCAGTGCGTTTCGACGCGCCGCGCGGAATGTTGAAACGATGCCGTCAGAGATTATGGCAAGCGTTAACCGTGATGTGTGTGACGCGAACCTGCCAGACTGTCAGTTCATCGCCGCTATCGTGGCGATCTATGACGAGCGCGAACACGTGCTTCATCTGTCGCGCGGCGGGACACCCTACCCGATTCGTCTGCGACGCATGCAAACGCCTACCACGCTGGAGCAGGGTGGTCCGTTACTCGGTGCGATCGAAGATGCTACGTTCGAAGATCACTCGGTGGTGCTCGAATCAGGGGAGACGTTTGTGATTCATACCGACGGTCTGGATCAGGCGTTGGCCGAGCCCCATCAGCCGCCGGTTGCAGATGTCGCGTCCACGCCGTGGCTGCAATCGCTACAGGACCGCGCCCCCTGTGACGCCTTCCTCGATATTGACCGATCACACCGTGATACCTTCGATGATGTGACTGTGATTTCGCTCCGACTTACATAGCCTTCTGAAGCGTATGGCTTGTCGGGGTGGTTTTGGGTAGTCCAGGATCCT
The DNA here is from genome assembly GCA_024278695.1 of Planctomycetota bacterium. GTDB lineage: Bacteria > Planctomycetota > Phycisphaerae > UBA1845 > UBA1845 > JAJRSP01. Next base: position 2,180 of record JAJRSR010000069.1, read on the forward strand.
GCCGCGTTCCTTCCCATAATAACACCTGCCGGACATGCAAGACGTTGTGACTTGTGAACTGGCCCTTTTTCTGTGACAATGTAGCTGTGTGGTGAGCACGCGTTCGGTGTCTGGGCCGACCGGCGGTGCGTTGCGTCGTTAGTGAAAGTACGATCGTGGCAGTGCGACCATATCCAGATAGGAGTTCCTATGAATTTGCCTGTAGTGAAGACATCGCACGGGACGGGTAGGCGGACAAAGTATATCCGCAAGATTGACCAGCTTCAGAACATGCCGCCGCAAGAGCGGGAGAAGCTGGCACGCGTCGCTGAGCGGTACGTTTTCCGGGCGAATGATTATTATTTGGGTCTCATCAATTGGGAGGATCCGAAAGACCCCATCAAACAGCTCATCATTCCTCGTGAGGAGGAACTTTCCGACTGGGGCGATTTGGATGCGAGCAACGAGGCATCCGTGACGGTGGCGCATGGCGTCCAGCACAAGTATCGGGACACGGTTTTGCTGCTCTGCAACGAGGTTTGCGGGGCCTACTGCCGGTACTGCTTCCGCAAGCGTCTGTTCATGGATGAGAACGATGAGGCCACCAACGATGTCTCGGCTGGGCTTCGGTACATTGCCGAACACCCCGAAGTCAACAACGTGCTGCTTACGGGTGGCGACCCGCTGCTGATGAGCACGCGACGCCTGACCGAGATTTTCGACGTCCTGCGGCAGATTGATCACGTTCGCGTGATTCGTATCGGCAGCAAGATGCCCGCGTTTGATCCCTGGCGCGTTTTGGATGATGCTGCGCTTCAGGGCGTCTTTCGTCAGGCGTCAACCGCGCGCCGGCGTATCTATCTGATGTGCCACTTTGATCACCCGCGCGAGCTTACCGACGCGGCCATCGAGGGTGTGGCGTGCTGCATTCGTAACGGCGTGATCTGTGTGAACCAGTGCCCGATCGTGAAGGGCGTGAACGACGACCCCGATGTGCTCGCGGCGATGTACGACAAGCTGTCGTTCATCGGATGTGCGCCATACTACTTGTTCCAGGGAAGACCGACGGCCGGCAACGAGCCGTATGAATTGCCGATCGTCCGAGGGTGGCAGATTTTCCAGGATGCGCTCGCGAAGGGTTCGGGTTTGTCGCGGCGTCCGCGGTTTGTCATGTCACATGAGACGGGCAAGGTCGAAGTGCTTGCGGTAGATGAAAAGCGTATTTACATGCGGTATCACCGTGCGAAGAATCCGGCCGATGAGGGGCGCTTTATGATCTTCGAGCGTGACGATGACGCGTATTGGCTCGATCAGCTCACGCTGGTTCAGC
>JAJRSR010000070.1 GCA_024278695.1 Planctomycetota bacterium
CCAGCGGACCGGGCAAAAAATGGACAAGATTCAAAAGGACTGCGACCGCAACAAATGGCTAGACGCCAAAGAGTCCTTGGCCTACGGACTGGGTGATTCGATTCTGGAGCGCATGCCGGAAAACAAAGGCAAGTAGAAGCCGCGATCTCTAAAGGGTTTCTCTTGCTTGATCGCATCCGCTGCGCGAGTTATTTGCTAGCGACTCTTTGCCCTAGCTTCGTACTGGCACGGGTACCGGGCTGTTCGCGGTTGCCCTTTGCGGTTGGATGGCCTTTTCTGCTGGTGCCCGTTGGACTTTGCGTTTGGCAGCGGCGCTGCGGGTCGGTTCGCTTCGCACGCCATGAATCTTGCCGATCGCCTTTTTCCACGCCGCTTTTTCCGCCCGAGTGAGTAGGTCGGCCATCTTCGGTCGTAAGCGGTGCGCCTTCGTTCGCGAGATTGATTTCGGCACGCCTTGCAAATCGGCGAGCCCAGAATCCAAAATCCGCGTGAGCACATCAAACATGACGCGACCCATCTCCGGTGTGATGATCCCCAGCCGAATTTCGCGGTAGAGCCGGTCCATAGCCTGCCCGACAGAACGATGATCGGAGAGTTTTCGGAGATAGCCATCCGGCAGGTGCGAGAGTTTTCGGCGGCGCTTAGCCGGCGCGGAAGACATCGTCTTTTTTCGCTTGGCTGCCAACTCCGGATCATGGAAGATGCAATACTCGCCGCCTTTGACGATTTTACCCCGGCACCGCCGACCCGATTTCGTCACCGCGCAGCAGAACATATCGAACGGCAGCCGCATGGTGTGTGTTTGTTTCGGCTGCGTTTGAGCCGCACCCGAAGGACTCGAGGACGAGTCGTGAGCGGGCGGTGACTCATCTCGGCTCTGTGGCGTGCGCGCTTCCAGCATTTCCCAAAGCAGCATGGCGGCATCTCCTTAGTGCCAGATCATGGCACCGACAGCTCCAGCATCACGGCCACAGTGAGCATCCTTGCCATCAGGAGCGAGGCCAACCATCCAGCCCGGTGGCCCGACGCGCCCGTCCCAACAAATCCGGTGTGCGATCCTTCGTAACACCAGCAGCGCACCGGAGTGAGCCGCGGCTGGTTATTCTACCGCAGAAAAAAACCGTCGCAACATTTATTCACACCTACGCCGCAGTGACCTGTGAGTTTTGAGTGTTGTCGCGCGTAATCTGTTGGATTTGCAAAGGCTATGGCGATCGGCGGTCAATTTCGGCGGCTCGTTTCTTTGGTGCGTCATGCCTGACGCACCAAAGAAACACCCCGCCGGGTTTGATCCCGACGGGGTGCTCTGTTTTGCATACTGCGACCGGTTTCCCGGTCGTGGCTTTGGCCTGGCGCGGCATGGGCTTCGCCATGCTTTTTGCGACTGGCCGCGGTGGGGTTATTACATCATGCCGGGCATGCCGCCCATGCCACCCATTCCGCCCATGCCCGGAGGCATGCCGCCGCCCGGCATCCCGGCCGGGGCTGCTGCCTTGGGCTCTTTGATCTCGCTGATAACGCAGTCCGTCGTCAGGAGCAGGCTTGCGACGGAGCCGGCGTTTTGCAGGGCCACCCGCTCGACCTTGGCCGGTACGAGCACGCCCATCTTGATCATGTCGCCGTAGTCGCCGGTGAGGGCGTTGAACCCGAAGTTCACGTCCTTGCTCTCGGTAACGCGCTGGCAGACGATCGAGCCATCCACCCCGGCGTTGATCGATATCTGCTTGATCGGGGCGAGCAGCGCACGGCGGATGATATCCACGCCGGTCTTTGCGTCGCCCTTGCACTTCTTGGCGACCGCGTCGAGCACCTTGCTGGCGCGGATGACGGCCACACCGCCACCGGGGAGGACGCCTTCTTCGATGGCCGCACGGCAGGCATGCAGTGCGTCTTCGACGAGGGCCTTCTTCTCCTTCATCTCGATCTCGGTCGCAGCGCCGACGTTGATCTGGGCCACGCCACCGGATAGCTTCGCGAGGCGCTCGGAGAGCTTCTCGTTGTCGTAGTCGCTGGTGGTATTGTCCATTTCGTTCTTGATCTGCTCGATACGCCCCTTGATGTCCTTGGTCGAGCCGCCACCTTCGATGATGGTCGAGTTGTCCTTGTCGATACGGACCTTCTTAGCCGAGCCGAGATCGGACAGGTTGATGTTTTCGAGCTTGATACCGAGGTCTTCGAAGATGGCCGTGCCGCCGGTGAGGACGGCCAGGTCTTCGAGCATGGCCTTGCGGCGATCACCGAAGCCGGGTGCCTTGACGGCGCAAATCTGAAGCGTGCCGCGCAGCTTGTTGACGACGAGCGTCGCGAGGGCTTCACCCTCGATGTCTTCCGCGACGATGAGCAGCGGACGACCGGACTGCGAGACCTTTTCGAGGATCGGAATGAGGTCTTTGATCGCGGAGATTTTCTTCTCGTGGATCAGGATGAACGGCTTCTCGAGTTCACAGCAGAGGTCTTCAAACTTGTTGATGAAGTGCGGTGAGAGGTAGCCCTTGTCGAACTGCATGCCCTCGACCAACTCGACGGTCGTCTCAAGCGTCTGACCCTCTTCGACGGTGATGACGCCGTCCTTACCGACCTTGTCCATCGCCTGGGCGATCTGTTTGCCGATGACGGCGTTCTGGTTCGCGGCGCAAGTGCCGACCTGAGCGATCTGATCGGTGCCCTTGACCGGCTTGCTCATGCTCTCGAACTCATCCACGATGGCCTGGATGGCCGCCTCGATGCCACGCTTGAGCTGCATGGCCTCGGCACCCGCAGTGACGTTCTTGAGGCCCTCGGTGTAGATCGCTTCGGCGTAGACCGTTGCGGTCGTGGTACCGTCGCCGGCGACGCTGGAGGTCTTGGAAGCGACCTCTTTGACCATCTGCGCGCCCATGTTTTCGTAGGCGTCGTCGAGCTCGATCTCCTTGGCGACGCTGACACCGTCCTTGGTGACGGTCGGCGCGCCGAAAGATTTTTCGATGACGACGTTGCGGCCACAAGGACCGAGCGTCGCCTTGACGGCGCGAGCCAACTGGCTGACGCCACGACGGATAGCCTCGCGGGCTTCCATTTGATACGCAATTTGCTTAGCTGCCATGTATGTGTCTCCGTATGGTTAGATTTCAAAGCGTCGGGGGTGCCTGCGGCACGCGCCCTCCGCGTGTTAGCCAATGACGCCGAGGATGTCCGACTCGTCCATGATCATGTACTCGGTGCCGTCCATCTTGATTTCGGTGCCGGCGTAGCTCGTGAAGAGCACTTCGTCGTTTTTCTTGACCTGCATGTCGCTACGCGAACCGTCGTCCAGTAGTCGGCCATTGCCTGTGGCCATGACGATCCCGCGCTTGGGCTTTTCCTTGGCGGAGTCGGGCAGCACAATGCCGCCGGCCGTCTTCGATTCGGCCTCTACGCGCTTGACGATCACTTTGTCACCCAGCGGTCGGATGTTCATTTTTGCCATTTTGGTTACGCTCCTTGTTTGATTGTTCGGACACTGAATGAGTTAAAAAATATCGCGGGCACAAGTTCCTACGGGCACACGGGCCCGTGAGCACGGTGGCCCGTTAGTTCATCACGAGTTTCTGTAACGCCACGACCAATCCGTCCATCTCGGCCGGCTGGGAGATCACGCTTCTCGCACGAAGCGTGAGCGCTTGTTCGAGCATCTGCCGTGTGGGTGACTCCGCCACGAGCCAGCAGGGCAGACGCGCGTCGATCGAGCGGATGATACGCAGCAGCGACATACTGTCGATCTGAGACTGGTCCGCGATCAGCACGGCAGCAGACAGCCCGCCTTCTTCAACCCGGGCGATCGTCTCGGCCCCGGTATGAGTGCGATGCACGAGCCAGCCGGAGGGTTTCAACACCGCACCGGCCTCCGTGAGCCAGTCCGTGCCTACGGCGCGACGGCTATGGGCGAGTAACAGTATTCGATCGGTCCGCATCATTCTTGATCTTCGCGTAGGCGGCCCACGCGGCCGCGATCGCGCGGAAAGCCCGCACGGGATACGCTGTACACGGACGGTGCCAAAACCGACGCCTATTCACAAGCCTTCTGGTCTGCGCATAACTGTCTTTGGTGGAACTACTTAAGTAGATTGCACTGCTTGTGGTCAGGGAGTCGTGTGGGTGTGGTGACTGTCATTCTCGTCATGACGTCGGCCGGTTGCTGCCACATTGGCAGAAGGGTTTGTGAGGCAGAGAGGCGTTCCAGGGCGTTTGCCGCTCAAGAGGCGGTGGGGCCGGTCCCGTTGCTCGCGTCGGGGTTGCGGTGCATGGCGTTGAGAAGATCCCGCTGCTCCACGAGGCCTATGACATGGCGGCTCTCCTGCGTTTCGCAGACGGGTAGCACGGCGACGTTGTCCCGGTCGAACAGGGTGAGGAGTTCGGCCATCGGCATGTCCGGGTAGACAACCGGGGAGTTTGTGTCGGCCAGGTCGATGGCGGTCACCAGCCCTTGCAGCGCGGGGTCATAGATCACATCTCGGACATCGCTGAAATGAATCACCCCGGCGAGATTCCCGTCGTCATCGAGGACGGGAAAGTGTGTGTAGGTGGATCGTTCGATGAAGCGGAGCACCTCTTCGAGGCTGGCCGACGCTGGGATGGTCTGCACGTTGGTGCGCATCAGGTGTTCGACCGTCATGGGCGTGTTGTTGTCGATCGCAGATTTCTTACTCGTGATACCCAGCAGCCGCAGCCCAGAGCGAATCGTGAGGCGCAACATCGACGCTTCCTCGCGTGCGTCAGACCCGCGACTCATGAGGGTGAGCAGTTTGACCTCGCCGCTTAGTCGCACGCACCGCTTTACGAGTAGCGGGCCAACCAATTCAAACACAACCACACTGCCGAGGATGACGGTCGAAAACGTTTTCGCGAGCGGGTGGTCCCAGTTTTGCTCGATGAACGAGGCCAGCCCGATCACGACGGCGGCCTGACACAGCAGGGCCGACCCCAAATTGCATTCGAAGTTCATCGGCTGTGCGGCGCGTTTCATGCCGAGCCGACACCCCCACACCTTGCCGAAGTAGCGGGCGGCAATGTAGGCTGCGCC
>JAJRSR010000071.1 GCA_024278695.1 Planctomycetota bacterium
GCTTCCTCGCCGGCCACCAAACACTTCAGGTGCTCGGGAAAATAGGCGATCTTCTCAAACGAGAGCCGGTCGATCGTTGGCGATACCGTCTGCATAATCCTCGTCCTCAAACCAAAGGGAACCACCACTCGCGCCGGCACAGTCAGCCGACAACAACGACTCATAGAACCTGATCAAACGCGACGCCTGCCCGCGCACGTCGTATGTTTTTCGAGCATGCACCGCGCGGTCACGCAACCCTTCGCGGTCACACGCGCGGAGTAACGCGCCCCAGTCTTCAACCGGCACACCGGAAACGTCCACACCAGCACCAAACCGATTTGGAATCTCCGCAAGGTGCGAACCGGCCACCGCGTTATGGATAATCGGCAAGCCCGCATCCAGATAATCGTAAAACTTGTTGCTGGTACAGAGCCGCAGCTTGGCATCGGTCAAACGAAACGCCGCACCACTGGATCGAACAAACTCGTTATAGACAAACAATCCGAAGTCGTATCGCGAGAGTGCCTCCGCCATGGCATCGGCTGCGACGGATCGGTGCAAGTGTACAAACGGGGTCTCGCGAGCCAGTTCTACATACTCACGAAAACGCCCGTCCCCATCCCCGGAAGCATCATCGAAACCGGGATACAAGTGAAAGTGAACGCCCTGTGACGCCAACGCCTTGCCAAGCCACAGCCGACGCCCTTCGTCCAAGAACGGACCGGCTACACCCTCCGGCACGAGCTTGCCCACATACACCACATGTAGATCATCAAAGCACTGCGGCGGCGCAAGGCTGAGCGTGTTGTCGCACCCATCTGCAAAGAACACGCACGGCGCAAGCCGATACCCCAACCCCTCCTAAAGATGTTCGACCTCACGACTGCGACAGCACAAGCCATCCGCATGCTCCAAACAATACCGCTCCCGCGCGAGCTCAGCCGCAAAGTCATGGTGCGTTTCAAAATACACCTCGGTGTACATCCCCACGATGACGTCGTACGAATCCACAACCACACAACCGGGACGGTTCTGAATCAAAAGCTCGGCCAACCGATAGTCGCTGTTCACCATAACGTGGCACACGCTCGGACCAAGCTCGCACACCAGCCGAAGCGCCTCCCACGGCGATCGAAACGGCACCACCTCATCAAAGTGCGCCCGCGCATTGATCGTCGCGGATCGGTGATGCAACAGTACAACCCGACGCCCAGCGGATCGCAGCGCGATAGCCAACTTCCATTCCCGACCACGCGCCCGGTCGCAAACCACAACCACCGGTCCGTCATGCTGCGGCGGCTTTTCTTGTAGCTGCGCGACGCCAGCCAACGCCTCCGCGCGATCGTCCTGTTTGTCATACGGACCGGGCGGCAGGGATTCATAAAGACGAACCACTTCCACACCAGAGCCAAACACGGCGGCCGCACGCGCCGCCAGCTCCGCCTCCCAGCGGTCCGACGACACAAGCACGAGTTCAACGTCCACCGCCCGCACCGTATCAGCTCGACAAACTTCAACGCCTTCGATTTGCGCTACGCCCGGATCGTCATCCACAATGCAGGATACACCGTCCAAGCCAAGGTCACGCACGGTCGAGAGCAGCCACCGCGTATGCGCACCGGCACCATAGATGCCCATACGACCCGTGCGCCCAAGGCGGTATCGCAAGGAACACCAAACGGCCCGCACATACGGAATATAAAACGGATCAGCCATGTTTACCGTCAGAACGTCTTGAAAAAATAATCCCCGCGAAACTCAAGGCGATCAAACGCACACCGCCACTCGTTCTTGTCACGAAACGTCTTCACTGTCACGCCCCAGTCGCACAAAGCCTGTTCCTGTTCTGCCGTCTCGTAGGAAGCTACCTGCAAGAAACACGTCCCCCGCGAGACACGTACCATCTCAGCAATAGCCCGGTCGCAGGCGTCCGGTTCCAGGTTGTGAACAACATCGATCGAATAAACAAAATCGAACGCATCATCACCATACGACAGATCATCAGCCCCCATGACGGAGAGTTCTTGACGCACCCCTTCGTGGGCCTGCGCCACGGCGTAACGACTGATCTCGCAACCCGAAACCTGCGTCACGCCCCGCCGCACGAACTCATACAGCATGAACCCCTTCGCACAACCAATATCCAGCACTGTCGATTCGGGAGTGAGCCCGTAACGGCGAATCATCTCGCCAACAGCCTTCGCATGGCGGCCGTCGTAGTAATAGCCGCCGTATCCCGTAGCGCCGTCAAAATACTCTGCGCCAAACTCGCCCAACACATCACGTTGCGCGATCGAGAGCGACCGGCGGCGCGCAAGCCGCCCGCTCCGATCAGCACTCTGCCCCACACTCACTAGAAAATCGATTTCCATAATCGCCGCAGGCTAAGCTCAAAATCCAAGCAAGGCATCCGAGTAATCATCAATTTCGTATTCACCGAGCCCCGCTGGTCCCAGCCCCGCAACCAGCGGCGTAACCTTTGCTGCTGGACGAACCAGTGTCTCCTCCGCGTCCGCGACCACCCCCAAACAAACCCCAACGGCCACACGTTCGCCCTCGGCCACGTCGATCCGACGAAGCACACCGGCGAGTTCCGAATCAATCACGAACACCGCCTTCTCCGTCTCAACCTCGACGAGCGGCGTACCCACGGAAACGTGACCACCCTCACGCACCAGCCAGTTGACGACCTTTACGCGACTCACGTTGGCATCCACTTTCGGTGCCGCGATCAACCAGCTCATAGCCAACCTCCATCTGCCGCATGACCGCGGCCACCGCTTTTTCTACCGACGGCAGCGCCGCGCGCTCGAGCGATTCGCAGCACGGCACCGGAACATCCGCACAGGCGACGCGGGCAATCGGCGCGTCCAAACGCACACGCTCTGCAATCACGGCCGCAACCTCCGCACCAACGCCACCCGTCAGGCAATCATCCTCAACCACAACCATCCGGCGCGTCTTGTCTACCGACTCGACCAGCGCGACCACATCGAGCGGCGCGAGCGACCGGAGGTCGATCACTTCCACATCGACCCGCCCCGCTAGCCGTTTCGCGGTTTCAACCGCCAGCCACACCGTTCGACCATACCCGACAACTGTAACGTCCTGCCCCGGCCGCACGATCTGAGCCTGGTCCAACGACCAATTTCCAGGCACATCCGAAACCTCACCCTCAAGGTTGTAGAGCGCCTTATGCTCCAGAAAGATCACCGGCCCGTCGTCGCGGATGGCCGCATCAAGCAGCCCACGCGCCGATGCCGGCGTAGACGGCACAACAACCTTCAGGCCCGGCGTGTGCATGAACCACGCCTCGAGCGATTGCGAATGCGACGCACCATAGCCAAACCCACCGCCAAACGGCGCGCGAAACACAACCGGCACACAGCACTGCCCGGCGTACATATAGCTAAACTTGGCCGCGTGATTGCAGATCTGGTCCATCGCCAGCGCCATAAAGTCCATGAACATGAACTCCACCACCGGACGGAGCCCCGTCATCGCAGCACCGATGGCCACCCCCGCAAAACCGTTTTCGCTGATCGGCGTTTCAATAATCCGATCCGCACCGAACCGCTCGTGCAACCCCTCGGTCACTTTGAACGCGCCGCCATACGGACCAATATCTTCCCCCATCAACACAACGCTCGGATCCCGTTCCAGCGCCTCCGCCATCGCCAACCGTACCGATTTCCGAAAACTCAACTTGGGCATGTGATGCCTCCACAAGTCTTCGCGGCAGCTTCCGGCACCACATGATCGTACAACGTTGAAACGTCCGCAGCCTGACACGCCAACGCGCGCTCGGCCTCACTCGCCACCTCTGCCACGACCCGTGATTCCATCGCGTCGAAATCAGCAGCAGGCATGATCCCGGCACCATCAAGACGACGCCGCTCACGCGCGATCGGATCACGCTTCAGCCAAGCGGCCTCCTCCTCTCGCGTACGATATGCCCGCTTGTCAGACTTCGAATGGCCAAGCTGCCGATACGTGAGGCATTCCAGCAGACCCGGACCCTCACCCGAACGAGCCAGATCCACAAAACGCCGCGAAGCCTCAAAGACCTGCCCCACGTCGTTACCGTCGATCGAATCATGACGCATGCCATACGATTCAGCCCGTCGCGCAATGCTGCCGCCAGCCACAAACGACGACACCGGAGCACTCATCGCATAAAGATTATTTTCACACACAAAGACGATCGGCAACCGCCAGATGCCGGCCATGTTGAGCGCTTCGTGGAACGCCCCCTGATTAGCCACACCATCACCAAAGAACGCTACGGCCACACGTCCCAGCCCCAACCGCTTCGACGAAAGCGCCGCCCCCACAGATACCGGCAACCCACCACCGCTGATACCGTTCGTACCGAGAAAACCCTTCTCCATACAAGCGATATGCTGCGAACCACCCCGACCCGCGCCATACCCATCGCGACGGCCAAGGATTTCCGAAAACATACCGTACAACGAAAGCCCCTTCGCGATCGCGGCACCATGTCCACGATGCGTCGCGCTGACATAATCATCCGATCGCAGCGCCGCACACACACCCGTCGGCACGGCCTCTTGTCCCACGCAAAGGTGAGCCGTGCCGCGAACCTCACCCCGAGCAAACAGTTCGTTAATCTTCAACTCGAAGTGCCGAATGCGCAGCATCGTGACAGCCCACGATGAATCCACGGAACAACCCGCGCGAGAGGAACCATCTTGACCGGATGCACCCGGATCAATTGGTACCGCGCGGCCAACCACATACGGCGTCATGTCACGCATCGTCGTCATAGCGCCACACCCGCCCCGTCCGGCAGTGGCTCTTCCATCGCAAGACCGGCGCGCCCAGTAGCAGCGGCACTGTCCAACGATCGCCGAGCGGGTGTCGTGACACGCCGCCCCCGCGCTCCGTCGGAGGTTTTCCGAAGATCGCGAGCAGCGCGGATCATCGCGTGAATGATGAACACGTGGGCCGTCTCCACAACGCCATAGTCGTCCGACTCCACCCATACCCGGTGCGTCGCCATGTCGGCCATGCGCCCACCGGAAAAACCAACCAGCGCCAGCCGGACCGCGCCAACATCGCGAGCCACAGAAAACGCCCGTACCATGTTCTCCGAATCACCCGATGCGCTAATCCCAACGACCACGTCACCAGGACGAGCCATCACACGAAGCGGCTCAGCGAAACATTCCTCAAAGCAGAGGTCATTGGCCACCGCCGTCATCCACGGCGCGTTGTCCACGAGCGATACCGCACGCATACGACAACCCGCGATCTCACGTGCAAGCTTCCCGAGGTCCACCACAAAGTGCGAAGCCGTCGCAGCGCTGCCACCGTTCCCAAACGCAAACACACTACGACCCTCGCGCAACGCAACGCCCAGTGCCGCGGCGGCCGAGTCGATCTCCTCAAGCCGAAGAAGCCCCAGCGCCGACTGCATTTCGTTTCGATAATCTCTCGTCATACGTTTCACCGCGCACACCGCCCCCATACCAGACACAACCCCGGTAATATCGGACATTTAGCGGGTCTTGCTGAAGGGGTTTGCCAGTCGAGAACCACGGCGGAAAACAAGAACGGTCTATCCCGGCGAGGCCACCAGATAGCTGATGTACCAATCGCGGTCGAACAAACATCGCTCAAGACACGTCTTCTAAACCCACAACACCTTGACCACAACCCATGTGCGTCACCCCAGTCAGAGCCGCCGAAACTGCCATACACTAAGAGACCGACACCCGAAGCGACGCCCTCCTCACAGGCCATCTCAGCGCACACCGCCCGATAACAGCGTCTCTCAAAAGCCGCGAGGCTGATTAGCCGATAACCCATCGCAGTCGTACCCCTGCCGAAAAATGTCGAGACTATTGGGACGCCGAAATGGAACAGCCAAGGGACGTGTCTGAGTCAACACGAGCGCAAGCCGCAGACCCAGGCAGCGCCATCCTCGAAACGCACCGCGCGGTATGGTTCAAGAAAGCCTCGCTACGCCGCATCTACGAATCCTATTTCCGAACGATCCTCGACCAGTGCGGGCCGGATCGCCCCATCGTCGAACTCGGTGCAGGCCCCGGATTCCTCAAAGCCTTCTGTCCGGAGATCATCGCCACGGACATCTCGCCGACACCCTGGATCGACGCCGTCGTGGATGGCTGCCGGCTTCCGTACAAAAATGAATCCGTGGGCAACATTGTGATGATGGACGTGTTCCACCACATCGCCCGCCCCATGCAATTCCTTGAAGAAGCGTCTCGCGCACTATCGCTCGGCGGCCGCATCGTAATGCTCGAGCCCTGGACCAGCCCGCTCGGGTACCTCTTCTACCGGTACATCCATCACGAAGGCGCAGACCAAAACGTGGACCCGCGCCACCCGTTCGCCCATGAAAAAGAAGCCTTCGACGGCAACGCGGCACTCCCGAAGATGTTTTTCGCAGACACAAAGCACGGCACAGCGAAAGACTTCAACGAAGGCGGCCTCCGTCTGAAATCACTACGAACGTTCCCGGCGGCCAGTTGGCTGCTGACTGGCGGATTTCGCCCCTACAGCCTGCTTCCCGTGTCATGCGTACCGCTGGCGCGCTGCCTCGACGCCGCCCTAACGCCTATCAAAAGTTTCTGTGCGCTTCGGGCCATCATCGTTCTCGAACGAACCACCAGCGCGATCAGAACACAACGCGCAACCAACCTTCAATCGGCAACAAAGCCGAGAGCAGACGCACCGATGTTCCCACGAAGCAACCCAGAAGCGAAGAAGGCGTAAGCGATGGACCCGCAGCAACTCGCCCCATCCGACTCTGCCCGGATTAAGCGCTACCCTACGCAACACGACCATGCACCCGCCCTTGCCGACCCACATACCGAGGATAGCACACGGCGATTTGCCATCGGCCTCACCATCATCACGGCAACCGCCCTCATCCTGCGACTCTACAACCTTGGCTTCGAGAGCCTCTGGTATGACGAGCTCACGCAGGTATCAAACTACTACTTACCCCTGTCCTACCTCATACCGAACGCCGCCGCACAGTGCCAGCCCCCGCTCGACTATCTCATTGGGGCAGGGCTCGACCGACTCGGACTCGCCACGAGCGACTGGTGGGTGCGACTGCCGGCCGTGATCTTCGGCGCAGCATCCGTCACCCTCGTCGGACTGCTGACCAGAAGAATCGCCGGAACCACCACCGCGATCACCGCCGCAGCCCTTTTCGCAGTCTGCCCGCTTCATATCGTGATGTCTCAGGAGGCGAGGCCCTATACAATCTTTGTCTTCTTCGCACTCGCGACCATGCTCGCGCTGGACTTCGCGCGTCGTCGGCACACGCTTTGGGCATGGCTGGTTTTTTCGGCATCCACCACAGCATTGATCCTAACGCGATGGGTGGGACCACAACTCCTCGTAGCGGCAGCGTGCCTCTACGCCATCGGCGTATGGCTGGTAGCGCACACCACGGCAGACCGCAACACGCGCGACCGTGAAACGCAGCGACTCTGGGCCTTCTTCTCCGCAGTCGCAGCAGCCTACGCGATCTTTGGCCCCATCCAGGGACTCATTCTTGACCGCACCCGCAACGCAGTAGGCGCCTCACCATCCGCCTGGTTCCCCCGTTTTGTTGAACAACTCGCCGACGCCTATCAAGCCTTCTGGAGCGGCTATTCC
>JAJRSR010000072.1 GCA_024278695.1 Planctomycetota bacterium
CCCAAGCCACTCGCCCGCTGCGTCGAGCCCGGCCGAGGCGACCGGCTGATTTTTCGCTGGTTTTTAGGGTTTTCGTTGGTCATGTCCGAAAATGTCGTCATCGTCGGTATGTTGCCGGGCGGTCAATTTTCTGCACGCGCGTGGTTCGTCGATAACGGCGCGGTTCCCGTAGTCAATGGTTCAAGATCGGACTATGATTGGTGGGCGCGACGGAGTATGGAGATAGGCGAAGCGTGATATGGGGTTGAACGTCGTATTTATTAGCGGTGTACGCCGGTCGGGCAAGAGCGCGCTCATCCAGGGCATGGTTGAAGCCCTATGTGAAACGCCGCCGCACTACATTCGTCTGGTCAACAAGGCTTCCCGCAAGGCGCAGCGTCGCGTCGTTCCCAAGCCGACTGAGAAATCCCCCTTCGCATCGGCGGAGTGGCTTGAGTACGATTCCGATCGGGTGTTTGAAGTTCTTCCGGCGGCGCTCGCCAAGATTCATCAGCTTGACCGTTTTGGTTCTGTGCTGATTGAGGCCGACGCCGACCCGGCGCTGCGGCACGCGCATTCTTACGATCATCGTATCTTTGTGATGCCGATACCGGCCGGCGTGCAAGATGTTTTTCGTGACCCTGCTCGGGCAGCGGAAGAACTTAAACGCGTGTTGGACGATACGGCCGTGTTTGCTTCGGAGATATTCGGCCTCTTTGATGACGAAAACATAGACGACGCCCAAGAGTCCGAGGTTCGGGCTCCGATGAACGAGGGGCACGCGCGTTCGTTTCTCTATTCGCCGCTCGGCGATGAGCTGGCCACGCGTATTCAGTTACAGCCGCCATACCATGGCCTCGTCGAGAGCGACGTGATCGTGGTCAACAGCCAGGTGGGCAAGCTCGGGCCGGGGCCGACGGCGTGCGTGCAGCGGATCGACCGTCTGCTGGATCGCGTCAAGCAGCCTGACGGCAGCCGCCCGCAACTTTTCTTCTGCAACCCCGTGGATAAGGATGGACGAGATTGCCAGAAGCTGCTCAAGGCGTTGAAGCCCATGTGCGTAGGCGGACGGTAATCCGAGCGGTCGCCTTGCCTTGTGGCGGCGCTGGCAGTAGTTGTAGGCCATGGCGATTCTGGCAGGCATTGACGAAGCGGGGTACGGACCGTTGCTCGGTCCGCTGGTGGTATCGGGTGCGGCCTTTCGCGTGCCGGAAGACCATCTCGACACGTGTCTCTGGAAAACGCTGGGCGACACCTGCACGCGCGACGTACGAAAATCATCACGCAAGCTGGCGATCACCGACAGCAAGAAGCTCTACCAATCAAGAAAAACGATGGCACCGCTGGAGCGTGCGGCACTGGTGATGTTGGCCGTCGCAGGGAAGCGGCCGGAGTCGTTGGAAGCCTTGCTCGATAGCGTCGCCCCGGGTGCTGTCGATGCGCTGGCGCAGTATCCGTGGTATCGTGAAGAAAACCTGGCGCTACCGTTGAGTGAAGACCTCGGCGACATCGCGACGCGCGCCAACGCGATCAAACGCAATGCCAAGGCGCAGGGTGTGGCCTTTCTCGGTGCGTTTTCCGAGCCGCTGCCCGAGGGGCACTACAACCGAATGGTCAAACGCACGCGTAACAAGGCCGTGGTTTCGTTCGGGTTGGCGCTGCGGGTGATTGATCGGCTGGTGACGTTCGCGCCGAATGAGACCATTCGCGTCTGTATTGATCGTCAGGGTGGACGCACGCACTACCGCGATCCCATCGCGACGGCCATGCCTGGCTACCAAATGCATGTGCTGGAGGAAACGGACACGCGCAGCGCGTACCGGCTTGAGTGCGCGGCGCGCGCCTGCCGTATCGAGTTCACCACCAAAGGTGAGGACCATCATTTTGCCGTAGCGCTGGGGAGTATCTATAGCAAGTACCTTCGTGAGCTATACATGCACCAGTTCAATCGGTATTGGGCGGCGCAGCAGAGCGGCTTGAAATCAACAGCCGGCTATTACACGGACGCCAAAAGATGGCTCGCCGACGCGGGGGATACGTTACGCCGATTGGAGGTAGACCGCGACCTGCTGGTGCGCGAACGGTAATGTGTTGTGAATGCGATGGCGCATTGGCGTCACGCCGGGTGCCCCATTCTTCGGGTACTCCCGAAGGGTGGGGGAAGGACCGCGCACCAAGGCCCACATGGCACGCGCGGGTGGTATGCTCGGCGGTGCGTTCGCGCGTAGTACGACAAATGCCAACGAGTTTCTCGTGTGTACGTTGTGGGAAAGCCTCGACGCGCACCAACAATACAAGGTCGGGCCATTTACCGAGCTGCGTCGCCGCGCCCAGGTTGACAATGATTGCAGCGATCTACAAGGCTGGGTCGTGCCGATCGAAACAACATGGCGTGTGACGTCTACCGGTAACGCTGAATCAGCAGTGCCGTAGCGACGGGATACAACGTGATCCGGGTCTTTGCGACAAGGCAAAGCGAAGCGGCTGTTGCGCGGCGGCAGGTCTGGTTAGCGGTGTGTTTGTCTTTGTGTCTTCCGTCGGCGGGTTTGGCGTACCAAGCTACCCCGGCGGCTATCGCACAGAAGTATCAAGCCAACGTTCGGTTCGAGAAGATCGGTGTTACCCGGAGGTCAGTCAGAAATTCACGCTGAGGTCGCTGTCGGCCGCAAGCTGGCGGGCCTTGCTGATCGGAATCCAGGGATCATCCGACAGTTTTGTCATCATGGTTCCCTGCTTGCAGACGATCTCGATGGTCGGGCTTCGCCCGCCGACGAGTGCGTCTGCTGGAACCCGAAACAGGTTCCCCGTCGCGTTACTGACATAGGCTCCAGGATCTTGAAGTTCTTCGAACGGGATCCTGCGATTACGCTGTGTGGTGTGGACTGACGGTGCTTCAGTGGCAATGGTCATAGCAATTCTCCTTCCCTGCCAGCGTAACGTGCCGCTTCGCTTTCTCCTACAAAATAAGATGCCGGTGCGTTTGGTCCAGACCGGTAACCCCAGAGGCACCTTCCAGCCTCACGCGGTTGGACCAAACGCCCGGAATGAGTGCCGCCCGCGAACGCGTCGGCGGCACGTTGAGTCTCGGCGATCCTGCATGGTGCGGCCTATCCCGCACCCGTAATTTTCATGACCCATCAGAACCCAATAGCCTTCGCACCTAGAACGCTACGTTGAGGTCCAGGTTGGCCGCCACCTTTCGCGCTTGGCCAATCGGAACCCAAGGATCCCGGCAGAGGAGCGTGACACGAACGGGCTCGTTGGAGGCGATGGAGACGATCGGGCTGCGTCCGACGGCCAGTGCGTCAGGAGGAACTCGCATTAGATGGCCCGTCTGCTCGATCAGGTACGCGCCCGGCTCTTTGATCTCGCCAAAAATCATGAAACCACCCCGCACCGCCATGCCACGCTCCCACCGCTACGAAACAAAGCAAAAGAGCGATTCGGCCGCGTGGAGGTGCCAGGCACACAGCGGCCGGTCGCACTTTCGATCATGCGACGGCTGCCGCAATGCTGGTCAAACGTTTCGTGCGTTGACCAGCGCTGCGCAACTACAATATGGCGCGCGTTTGGGTTCGGGGCAAACAAATTTTGCTACTTTTCTTGTGATGTTTGTGGCGTTTTTTAGGGAACGCCAAAAGACGCGTTGACGGGTGTGGTTAGGCGGTTGCGGTTGCAGGCTGCGGCATCTTGATTTGTGTAAAGACGTCTTCGTATTGCCGGTGCAGGTATTCGTCCGGGGCACCGCCGTGGAGGTGTGCCCACGGGAAGATTTCATTCTCCGGGCGCTGCCGATGGGCGTACCAGTCCGGGTCGATGTTAGTGGCCTCGAAGGCATCTTTCCAAAGCCGGGCGTCGAAGCATTCATCCCAACCGTCGAATCGGGCACCGTGGCGGTAGGCGTGTTCGATGGCGTCGGCCAACCGTCGATCACCCCGGGCGAACACGGCCTCCAGCACGGATCGCTCGACGGAGTGGGTCTTGATACGCACGGTTGATTTCTTTTCGTGCAGCATCCGGTTGAGTCGAATCCGGGTTTCGTGAAAATACTCGGCCCTCGGTTGGGCAGCCCACTGGAACGGGGTGTACGGTTTCGGCACCAGCCAACCGACGGAGGCGTTGACGCGTGCCGGTCCCTTGCCGAGTTCCTTGCGTACGTCGGCGACCCGCCGCGCCAGCCGGACGATTCCGTCGATGTCGTCCGGACGCTCACCGGGAAAGCCGGCCATGAAATAGAGTTTCACGGACCGCCAACCCGCTTCGAAAGCCTGACGCACGCCGTCCAACAGCGAGCCGTCGGTCACATGCTTTCGGATGGCAGCCCGCATGTCGTCGTTGGCCGCCTCGACGGCCATTGTGAGGCCGCTTTTGCGGACCGAGTTCACCATCCACGGGATGTTCTGTAACATTTTATCCACGCGAAGCGATGGGACGGAGATATTGACGCGGCGGTCGGTGAATTGCTGGTTGGCTCGGGTCGCCAGCTCTTTCAAGTCGGGGTAGTCGGCCGTAGATAGCGAGAGCAGGCCGAACTCATCGATGCCGGTGGCGGCGTACATCTCTTCGGCCATCTCTAAGATTTTATCGACAGATCGCGTGCGAAGTGGACGCTTCGTATAACCAGCATGGCAAAAACGGCACCGCTGCGGACAGCCGCGCATGATCTCGATGGCGAAGCGATCGTGAACGACCTCGGTATAGGGGACGAGTGGTCTTAGCGGGAAGGGCGCGTCCTCGAAGTCCAAGGTCTGGCAGCGTTCGATGGTTGATGGAATTGTCGGACTCGTCGGTTTGATTGAGGCGATTGTGCCGTCGGTCCCGTAGTTGATGTTGTATAGGGAAGGGGCGTAAATCCATTCAAACCGCTCGGCCAGCGCCCGAATCATGTCGCGACGACGCATGCCGCCAGCCTTGTATTCCTTGACGGCTGCGAGGATAGCGGCCAACGACACCTCGCCATCACCCAGCACGACCAGGTCGAAAAACGGGGCGACCGGTTCCGGGTTGTCGGCCTGGGGTCCGCCGGCGATGACCAGCGGGTGGGAATCGTCACGGTCAGCCGACCGCAGCGGGATCCCGGCAAGATCAATCATCTGCAGGACGGCGGTGAACGACATCTCATACTGAAGCGAGATGGCGAAGATGTCCGCCTCGGCCACTGGCTGTCGTGTGTCCCAGGTAAACAGCGGTATCTTCTTTTCCCGCATGATGTTTTCGGCGTCGAGCCATGGGCAAAAGACACGTTCGGCGCAGCAGCCGTCGGTGTGGTTGGCCAGCCAATAGAGGATTTGGCAGCCCAAATGGCTCATTCCGATGGTGTAGGCGTCTGGAAAGCCGATTGCGACGCGAACCGCAGCCTTTTTCCAGTCACCTTCGGAGACGAGCTGGTTGATCTCTTGGCCAATATATTGCCCCGGTTGGTTGACGAACGGGAGCAGTTCTTCGCTGATTCTAGACTTCAGGGATGGCATAGTGGTTGTCGAAGTTTATTTAATGGCCCGGGACTTTATCTTGTTAGCGTTCAACGATTGTGCAGTCTACGCCCATTTCTGGCCAATTACAACGCGCCACGCACCCGATCGCGTCATTTTGGGTAAAATCTGGTAGGGGTGGTGCCAGGCAGAGTCAAGCGCCGATGACAAGAAATAACAAAAGTGTTGCATTTTCAGGTTGATCTGTGTACATTTTATAGAGGAACAGTAGTCGTAGACCTGGGGACGACAAGCATGAGAAGCTTTGGGGGTGCCGGACGGCGCCGACAAGCATCTACGCTCTTGGAGTTGTTGATCGTCATTGCGATGATCGGCGCGCTGGTGACGATGTTGATTCCATCGCTCAAGCGATCGATGGATTTGGCAGCGGCCACGGTGTGTCAGTATAACCTGCGCGAAGTTGGTTTCGTGTTGCGTATGTATTCGCAAGACAACCAGGGTTGGCTCCCATCCGTGAACGACGTTACCGAATCGCAAGCCGTGACGGCTGACGCTTCGCCTATGAACCAGGCATGGTTCACAAAGCTCTTTCCGACCTACCTTCAGGATCCGGTGTCGCTTTCTTGCCCGCGCGATCCGTACGGGTATCGGATGGAATACGCGAGTGATTTATCTCATCCAAACGCGGCCGAGTATTCCAGCTACGGCGTTAACGACTTCATCATGTCGGCTGGCGATGGGTACCTTGCCAACATCGAGCGGCTTCGTCCGACGCGGCCTCTGGATACGATTCTTGTAGCGGACCTTGGACCGGACAGGCTGCTCTTTGATGGCGTGTCGGGTGAGGGACCCGGTCGTAACTCCAGCTTGATGTCTTGGGGAGATGGGTTTGACCCTTACAAGAGGACGCCGCCGAATCCCTGGCTGACTGCGCGGCACAACGGCGGGATCAATGTGTTGACGCTTGGCGGCGGGATTCGCAAGGCCCGCACCGCAGATATGATGGACAAGCCGATGCAACGGTACTATGCCGATTGCGCTGCCGGTGGTTGTACTTTGTGTAATGAGCTGGGTTTGTACCACTACTCGTTTGCTCAGAGTAATCTCTACTGGTGGACCGGTCCGACGCTCTCCAAGTAGCCTAAGCTAGCCGATGCCCCCTTCTTCGACGCCTGCTCCTGGCCACCAGCCTTCCGGCTCCCAGGATCCACCACTGCACCGTCGAACTGTTCGGATCGTCAACAAACGTAATATCCAGCGAACCGCGATCGTTAGCTTGGCCGTGGCGGCCGCAGCGGCCGGGTTGCTACTGGCCGCGTGGCGCGTGTTTCAGACTGACGAAGATCCAATGCCCCACATACGAACTATCAAAGATGTGCATGTGAATTGGCTCTGTGAGCGGGGGCACGCTTCGCAGGGACCCGGTGGCGAGACGCCGAAAGCTTGCTGGACATGCGGTCGAGATGCCTATCCGGCGGTACCGTTTCGGTGTTCCGTCCACGGTAGCAGTGCTGTCACCTTTCAATTTGCCGAGCAGGAGGATGGGCAGATTGTACCTGTCGAGGTCCGCGCGCCGGGCGGCGACTGGGAACCATTTGCTGATGGGCCGCACTGCTCACAATGTCGAAGGCTCATGAAGCGGGAGGTCGAGGATCCGTTGGAGCGCGTTCAGCGCAAGCCGGTCCGGCGTAAAGGCTCCTGATGCCCCCGCCGTCAGCGTGAGTGTGTTGGGCCGAATCGGTTCGGCCTTGGTCGGATCGCAGGCACGTCTATGGCATGTTGGGTGGCGGTACGAAGTCTGCGATAAAGAGCTGCGCTTCGTCCAGTGATCCGCGTTTGCTTGTCCAGAGTAGTTTGGTACCGTCCGGACTGAACACCGGTAGTCCGTCGAAGTGTGGATTGTCCGTGATACGCACCGGTTCTCCGCCGGATGGCGTTAGCATGAACAGGTCGTAGTTGGGCCGACTCCCTTTGGCCCAGGCTTGGTGGTCTGCTTGGGTGAAGATGAAGCTTTTTCCGGAGGGCGACCAGTACGGGCACCAGTTGAAGATATCGTTATCCGTGATGGCCCGGTCATTCGTGCCGTCTACGTTGATGATTCGGAGTTGCAGGTTCATCTTGCCGTCATCCCGGCGGTCGGCGCGGTAGAGGATCGATTGGCCATCAGGGGAGAAAAAGGGGCCGCCGTCGTAGCCGGTGACGTTGGTGACCCTGCGTTGATCGCTGCCATCGGCGTTCATGACGTATAGTTCGAGATCGTCGTCACGCTGCGAGCAGAACACGATCTTGCTGCCGTCGGGAGAATAGCTGCCCTCGGCGTCATAACCGTCGGCCGTGGTAAGCCGGCGAAGGTTCGAACCGTCCAGGTCGGACTCGAAGATGTCCATGTGCTCGTTGAAATGCCATTCGTAATCTTCGCCGCTGCCATCGCTCGGTTTGTCGGCGTCCGGGTCAAGGTGGCTGGATGCGAAGATGATTTTGTCTTTTGTCGGGTGGTAGAACGCGCAGGTACATGCCCCGTGGCCCGTGCTGACCAGTTTGGGCTTCCCACCGGTGAGGTTCATTGAGTAAATCTGGTAGACCTCCGAGCCCTTCGGCGTGGCTTGAAAGATGATCTGGGTTGCGTCGGGCGAGAAATAGCCCTCACCGGCATTGACAAAGCCCATACTCTGGAAAGTCAACTGTTTGATGTTGGACAGGTAGCGCGCCTCACCAGGTGAGGGGCGCAATCTCGCAGAGCCGAAGTTTGCGCAGCCCACCAGCTGCGTCATGAACACGCCAATGAGGAGGAAAGAAGCTGTCGTGGTTCGCATGGTCATTACCATCCCTTATTCATGGGTTTATATTTAGAAAACCAATTCTTCGGCTGGCAGGGTAGCGTATCGTGTGGTACCGGGCAATCCGGGGCGTCGCGCTCTGTTGCGGTCCGAGTGGATGTATGGTGGGAGCGGTGTCCGGTGGGGATACTGGTGAAGCCGTTCGTTTCCACTGCCCCAGTCATGCGAACACTTCGGCAGGCCTAACGTCTGCGTGGGGAACAGATTACCCGATTGACCTTGGGGGTGCCGCAGTGGCGGGTGTCAGCCGATGACGCGTTGGTATGACCTCTGCACGTTACGCCACTTGATAGGCCGATTTGCGTGCGCGTTCTGTGTTCGAACCCGAATCTGAAAAAAGTATTCTCGCCGAACTTTCGTTGGGACCGGCGTTGGCACTGCTGACACCATCGCTACGTCAGTGTTCGTAAGGCGGATACGTCGGACCGGCAGTGCTGACAAGGCCGATCGGGTTGGGTGAGCCATACATTCATCCGGGCAAGATTCCGGGGTGTGTGTCGGTCAAGCGGATCGGCAATTCCTGCCGACAGTGTGAGGTACCGCGTCAGGATGTCGCGGGATGGTAGTTCAAGGCTCATGGATGAGCGTGTATGGCGCAGGACTGGTCAAGCCTAAAAGAGCGAGTCGCCACGCGGTGGCAATTCCCGACGTTGTTGTTGTCGGGTGTGTTGCTGACCAGCGCGGTGCTGCGGCTGCGCCCTTCCCCGGCGGAAATACCGCTCGAAAAGGCGGCCATACATCTTGGCTTGTATGTGGATGGCGGTCTTTACGAGACGGCTGCTGATCTGGGGTGGCAAATCCTTCATCGCGAGAACCTGGAGGATACTGAGGCGGCGCGAGCTCCGGTTCGGCTTCAGCAGGCGCGGGCGCTTCATGGGTTTGCCCTCAAGGAGGGCGGTTCGTATGCGAGCGTTGGTGCGGATGTCGTTGAACAGTATTTGTTGGCCTCGGAGAACGGCCAAGCGCTGATCGGGGCGGATTACGAAAGGCTCGGGCAGGCGCTCGAGTGGACGGGGCGGTTTGGCGACGCGGTCGATGCCTACGCGGAAACCGTGTCGATGTCCGCCGGGCCTGAGTTAGACCTTCGTCGGCATATGTACGCGCTGCTCCGCGACAAGCTGGACGCCGATCCGGCCGCCTTGCAGGCGATGTCTGAGTCCATTCTAACCGACGCGGCCGATCGTTTGGATCTCAAGACTTGGGCGCTCCAGGAGCAGCTTTATCTGCTGGGAGAGCTAGGTCAGCTTGATGCGGGTACGACACTACTCCTACGCCACCGTGATGAATTCAAGGACACGCCGTTGTTTCCACGGTTTCGGTTCTTGGAGGCGTTTCAGTTCTATCAGACGCGGACTTTTGATACGGCTGAGGCGTTGTTACGCACGATCCGCAACGAGCTCGAAGTGGATGATCCCGTTCATGCGATGACCGGGTGGCTGCTGGGTCGGGTGGTGATGCACGATGGTGGTCCGCAGCGTCCGACGGAGGCGTTGTCGTTCTTTACCGATGTGATTGGTCATCATGGTGCGGGACCGTACGCTACGGCGAGCCGCGTGGGCTCTGCCGAGGCGATGGCCTACTTGGAGCGGCATCGCGACGCCGTGAACGAGTTTCGCGCGGCGATCGAGGAGATGGCATCGCTACCGCCCAACCGGTTGGTGAACCGCGACGCGCTGCGTGTTTCCCTGACGCTTCTTGCTGATGCATTTCGCAGGCGCGGCGAATTGGAGCCGGCCGTCGAGTACAGCCGTCTGGCGGGTACGCTGATCGACTATGCGGAGGAAGATCAAGCGGCGGTCACCCTTCAGCAGCTTGCGCAGCTTCGGGGTAGTTTGGCGGAGGAACTTCGGAGCCGGGATGCGGACGCACAGGCTACGATGCCGTTAGCGCACGACGATGAAGAGGCTCGCCGTCAGTCGCGGTTGGCGGGTGAAACGCATCTCGATATTGCCAGGCTGAGTGTCGTTAATGAGGAGCGTGCGGCGCAGAACAGTTGGCAGGCCGCTGATCTTTTTGCTGCGGCGGGCGAACATGCTCGGGCCATTGAGTTGTTCCGTCATTTTGCGAAGGAACGCCCCGGCCATCCGTTGGTGGCGCGGGCGCTGTTGCGTATTGGGCAGCTCGAACAGGCGTCACGCCGCTTGGGTGCCGCCGTTGAGGCGTACCGTGAGTGTTACCGGCGTTTTCCGCGAACGATCGATGGCGCTCGGGCGTTGGTCCCTTTGGCGCAGTGCTATATGGGGCTCGGTCCCGACCAGCTTGAGTTAGCGGAGAAAACACTACGGATTGTCTTGCAGGAGTCGCAGTTGTTCACGCCCCAGGCTCCGGAGTTTGCCGACGCGCTGTTTCTGCTGGGCGACACGCAGGCACGCCGGGCGGATTACGAAAATGCGATCGCCACCCTGGAAGAAGCGCTGGATCGGTATCCGGACGACGCACGCGGTGTTCGCGCACAGTTCTTGCTGGCCGATGCCTACCGTCAGAGCGGTTTGGCGTTGAAGGCCGGTGTGCAACAGGCGAGCTTACCCGGTGAGATCGAACAGATGCGCGTCGAGGCGGCGCAACGGTTCCGCGAATCGGCGCGGTTGTTCCGGCGTTTGATCGATACGCTGGGGGAATCGCCGACCGATCTGGATGAGATCTACCAGCGGCATGCGTATCTCTATGAAGCCGACGCTCAATATGAAATGCAGCGCTATGAAGAAGCGCTGAAGCTCTACGAAGATGCGGCTGGCTTGTACAAGGATCGTCCCACGGGTTTGGCGGCCTACGTACAAATCATCAACTGCCACATCTTTCTTGGTCAACCGGAGGAGGCTCGTGCGGCGCTGGCGCGGGTTCGTGTGTTGGTGGACGACATGCCGCAGGTCGCTTTTGATCGTTCGGTTTCCCCTGAGGGACGTGATGATTGGAAACGCTACTTCGAGTGGCTGAGTGAATCCGAATTGATGCAGTCGACGGGATAACAGCATGAGTAAGGTACGCACAGGACATGAGGGCACCAGTAAGGGTGAGAACACCACGCTGCCGTTGTTACGCGAGCAGGCAGCGATCTACGCTAAACTGGAGTCACTTTCCACCAAACAGCACGCGCTCGTGAGTGATGATAATTCCAGTCCACTGTTGGCGTTACTGGCTGATCGGCAGCGATTGACGGTGGACTTACAGCGTGTGGCATCTCTGTTGGCGTCTGCGCGCCGCAATTGGCCGGCGACGCGCGACGCGCTGTCTCCCGCAGAGCAGACGGAGGCGGATGGTTTGCTGACGGCCGCACGAGAGCGGATGCGCCGTGTCATGGAGGCTGACGAACGGGATGCCCGTGTGCTTTCCGCAAAGCGAGCGGCGGTGGCTGGCTCTTTGCGCCAGACGCAAACCGTCGGCCAGGCGGTATCCGCGTATCGGGCTCCGAGTTTGCCTCGGGACATGGCCACACGTTTGGATGAGGCGAGTTGATGAGCGTCACTACGAGCAACTCGAGACCGGTAACACCTACGCGTCGTCCATTATCCGAGGATGCGGCCGGTGCTGTGGCGGATCGTGGCGCGGCGGACTTGCTGGAAATCGTCCAGAAATACAATGAGGTGACGGAACATCTCAAGGCTTCTCACGAGAGACTGGGGCACGAGGTGTGCCGGTTGCGTGAGGCGCTTCATGAAAAGAATCGAGAGCTCCAGCGTCGCGAGCAGTTGGCGGCGTTGGGAGAGATGGCCGCCGGTGTCGCGCATGAGATTCGTAATCCGCTCGGCGGTATCGGTATCTACGCGTCACTCTTGGCTAAGGATCTTCATGATCGACCGAAGCAGTGCGACTTGGCGCAACGTATCGGTCGCGGGGTCCAGACGCTGGAATCCATCATCAATGATATTCTCACCTTCGCTGGTGATGCGGAGCCGGCGGTCGCGTCCGCCTCGCTTGCGGCGATCATCGAAAACGTGGTCGCACAGGCCGAGGCACGCGCCGGGGCACGGGGCGTACAGCTCCATGTTGATCCGGCTGCAAGCAACGTGATGCTGCAATGTGATGCACCGCAGATCACACGTGCGATTGCGAATCTGGTGTTCAATGCCATTGATGCCGTCGAGGAGCGCGGCAACGTCTGGATTCGTGTTGCCCGGAGTGCGTCGCGCGGCGGCGATCGAACGGGTAAGTTGTTTGAGATTCATGTGGAGGACGACGGACCGGGTATTGAACCGGAGCTGTTGCATCGTGTGTTCACGCCGTTTTTCACGACGAAACATACGGGCACGGGTCTGGGGTTGGCGATCGTGCATCGAATCGCTGAGGCGAACGGCGGTTTCGTGTTTGCGCGTAACCGGGAGTCGGGTGGTGCTGTGTTTGGGTTACGCGTGCCGGCGGCCGCGTAGATGAAAGCGTAGAGTCGGGAGGTAGAGCTAGATGTCTAGTATTTGCGTCGTTGATGACAAGGAAATCTTGAGAGAGTCGCTGTCTGAGGCGCTGGTCCGCGAGGATCACGTCGTCACCGCCTTTGCCGATCCGGTCGAGGCGTTGGTGGAGATCAAAAAGCAGCGGTTCGACGTGATCTTGAGTGATCTGAAGATGCCTCGCATGGACGGTATATCGTTAATTCGAGAGACGCGGTCGGCCGGTTGCCATACGCCCATCATCATGATGACGGGCTTCGCGACGGTGGCGACTGCGGTGGAGGCGATGAAGATCGGCGCGTTTGATTACATTCAAAAGCCGTTCGAGGCTGACGCCGTTGTCGTGCTGATCGAGCGCGCCTTGGAGCATGCGCGTCTTCGGCGTGAGAACGAAGCGCTGCGCGTGTCCATGGAAGACCTCGGGAAGTCGCGCACTATGGTTGGCTCCAGCACGACGCTGAAGCAAATCTGTGCGCAGCTTGATCGTGTGGCTCAGAGTGACGACACGGTGCTCATCACCGGTGAATCGGGGACGGGCAAGGAGTTGGCCGCTCATTACATTCATCGTATGTCGCTTAGGGCGGAGCGACCGATGCTCTGTTTGAACTGTGCGGCGTTGTCGGCGTCTCTGCTTGAAAGTGAGTTGTTTGGGCATGAGCGTGGTGCGTTTACGGGTGCCGACCGGGCGCGTAAGGGGCGGTTCGAGCTGGCCGACGGCGGCACGCTGCTCTTGGATGAGGTGTCAGAGATGGCGTTGGGGCTTCAGGCGAAGCTGCTGCGCGTGTTGCAGGAGGGTGAGTTTGAACGCGTGGGCAGCAGCACGACGCGCCGCGCCAACGTTCGCATTCTCGCGACGACCAACCGCGACCTGGATGATTCGGTACGCCGCAAGCGTTTTCGCGCGGACCTTTTCTACCGGCTCAATGTGCTTCCGATTCCGCTTGCGCCGCTTCGAGACCGCACGCAGGATATTCCTGAACTCGCGGCGCATTTCCTGGGGCAGGTGTCTGCTTCCGGGGGCGGGCCGGTACGGGAGATGTCCAAGCAGGCTATGGCGATCTTGATGGCGTATGGTTGGCCGGGGAACGTGCGCGAGCTTGAAAACATTTGCCGGCGCGCGGCGACGCTGAGTCCGGGACCGACCATCGAGGCGTCCCTTTTGACGCCGTGGCTTGTGGCCGAGGCACCGTCTGAGGACGGTCTGGGCAAGCTCCGCGACGGGCGAATGCTTGAAGATATGGAGCGTCATTTGATCGAGCGGATGTTACAAAAGCATGGTGGGCATCGGGCGCGGACGGCCAAGTCGCTTGGCATGGGTGTCCGCACGCTCGGGATGAAGCTCAAGCAGTGGCGAGAAGAGTCTGAAGCGGCGGGCCAGAACGTGTTGGCCGCGGTCGCGGTATAGCGTCATGATCGCGCAAAAACTGCCGTTGGCGCAATAACGGCCGACGCCCGAGAGGTCGTTTCGGTCACTACGGGGCAGGCAGGCGTGTTTGAAGGTGTGGCATCACCCGTGCTAACACGGGGGTGCGCCCGTTCGCTTTGCGCGGCCGGTGCCGGTTCTTGTTTGAGGAACTATGTGTGAGTGGTTCGTTTCTTGACAGTTTGGCGAATCGTGGGGCCATGCCGGCGGTGGAAAAGACGCTCGCGTATAGCGAAGCACGGCTTGCGATGATTTCTGAGAACGTCGCAAACGTACATACGCCGGGCTATCGGGCGAAGCAGTTGGACGTGCAGGGCTTTCAGAGCGCTTTGCGCGATGCATTGACGACCAAAGGGGCCGACCCGTTCAAGCGGCTCGACGTATCGGTGGGTCGTGAGGTGGTGACGGACGCTTCGGGTCGGATGTCGGTGCGTCCGAGCGACGCGCCCGTGGAGCATTCGATGCTTCATGATGGCACGAATCAGTCCATCGAACGGCAGATGGCGATGCTCGCGGAGACGGGTATGACCTACGAGTTGGCGACCATGCTGCTTAACGGAAGTTTCGGGAGTTTGAGAAAGGCGATTCGCGGTTCGGTGTAGTCACGGCGGGTGATGCCGCTGCGGCTACTGGGTAGACGGACGAGATAACTGGGAGTGGTAACACGTGTACGGAAGTTTGGATATCAGCACGTCGGCGTTGACGGCGTACCGCACGCAGCTTGACGTGATCGCGGGCAACCTTGCCATGAAAGACGTCACGCGCGACGCGGCCGGGAACTCGGCACCGTACCGCCGGCGCGTCGCATTGTTCTCGATGGGGCGTGGCGTGGGTGATGATCGCCCGGGTGTTCACGTGGCGTCGATCGCCGAGGATCCTTCGGCCATGCCGCTTCAGTGGGCACCGCATCATGTTGACGCGATTCAAGAAGGTAAGAATAAGGGTTTCGTTCGCGTTTCGAATGTCGATTACCATACGGAAATGGTCAACGCGATGACGGCCGCGAGGGCGTACGAAGCGAATATCTCGGTCCTGGAAATGAGTAAGCGAATGGCATCGACGGCGTTGCGTCTGATCGCGTAGCTGCGGTGTTCTTTAGTGAGAGACGATTATGACTGATCCGATTCAGTTTTCGGGAATGATGCCGCCTGTGGGCGGTGTCAACGCGCCGGGCAGCGCATCGCCCCTGGGCAAGGTGGCTGCGGGCGGTGATTTCAAGTCGATCCTTTTGGATAGCCTGAACGAGGTGAATCGATTGCAGGCCGAGGCGGACCAGGGCGTGCAGGCGTTGATGACCGGCGAGACCGAAAACGTCGCCGAGGTGTTGGCCGCTGCGAATAAGGCCGGTATCGCGTTTGATCTGCTGATGGAAGTGCGTAACAAACTGACGGATGCGTACCGAGAAATACAGCAGATGCGGGTGTAGCGCTGAGCTTATGGCGTGCCGGTGAGTGGCATCACTGGATTGGGGTACCCGGGTTTGCAGTGACAGGCTGATGGATCGGCCTGACAGCGCGGGGCGAATGCTTCGCGGAAGTCGAAAGGGAGTTCGACGGCAAGATGGAACGAGTTCGACAAACGATTGCGTACATCAATGGTCAGCTTAGCGGGCTTAGTGTCTCGCAGCGCCTTGCGATCGGGTTGTGCGCAGCGCTGATCGTTGGATCGTTGCTGTGGCTGTTGCAGTGGTCGGCGGTGCCGAATTTGGTTCCGCTGCTCAACCATGAGTTCACCTATAGCGAGCTGGACTCGATCGAGGCCGCACTCCGCGCGAACGGCGTACCGTTTGAAACGCGCGGGACGCGGGTGTTTGTTCGTTCTTCCGATCGGCACGGGGCGCTTCGCCTGACGCATACTGCGGGCGCGCTCCCCGAGGGAAGTCTGTTTGACATGGAGCGTGTTGTTAACGATCAGAATCCATTTCAAGCACCGGAGGCTCGCGAGTTTGCGCAGACCTACGCCAAGGGCAACGAGTTGGCCAAGATCATCGCCAGCTCGGCCTATGTGAAGTCATGCTCGGTGATGGTCAACCCGAAGACGAAGCGACGCCTCGGCGGTCACACGGATATTCCTACGGCTTCGGTCACGGTGGTGCTGCAATCAAACGTGGAGATGTCTGCGGACATGGTGGAGAGCTTCGCCAAGCTCGTGAGTGGTGCCGTGGCCGGCCTGAAGCCGTCGAATGTGTCGATCATCGATTCCCGCACGCTCCGCTCATACAATGTGCCGAGCGCCGATGGTGCGGTATCGTTTGACTATCTGCGTGTGGTCAAACAGCGCGAGTCGCACCTGCGCGATAAGATCATGTCGAAACTTGGTGATATTCCCGGCGTTCAGATTGCGGTTACGGTGGAGCTCGATACGAGCAAGCGGATCACCCAAAACGTCACGCATGATGCGGCGCAACCCAAGACGGAAAAGTCCAAGATCTCCGAAACCACGGCGGCGAGCCTTCCGTCGGAGTCCGGCGTTCAGGCCAACTTGGGTCAGGCGGTGACGGCCGGCGGTTCCGGTAAGTCAAACAGTCAGGAAGAGACCACGGTCGAGAACTACGAACCCAAGATCAGCCAAACCGAGACGATCGAGCAGATGCCGTTTTCGACCAAGCGCGTGTCGGCGGCCATCGGCATTCCGCGAAGTTTTCTCGCGGGGATTTTTCGGGCGCGTTTTCCGGATGGGGATCCGCCGGCGGACGACGATGCTGATTTTATCAAGATTCGCGACGAGCAGATGACTCGGGTCAAAACGAGCGTCGAGAGTATTGTGCAGGCTGTCAATCCGGACGACGTGCAGGTGGATATCTACCCGGATATGGATTGGACGGCGAGCGGCGGTGGGTGGAGTACAACGCCGGGCGGTGCGACGATGGCCACCGCGGGTGACGGGTTCGACTCGATGCAGATGTTGACGACCTACGGTCCGCAGGCGGGGCTCGCGCTGCTCGCGCTCATGAGCATGGTCATGATGATGCGCATTGCCAAGAGTGCTGTGCCGCCGCCGAGCCCGACCGAAGTGGAAGAAGACGAGTATGTCGGCGGTGAAGAACCGATGCTCACGGTCGGATCGTTTCCGGTGGGGCAGGCGTCGGCCTCCGGCAGCATGCTGACCGGGCAGGAAGTCGACGGAGAAGATCTGAGGTATCAGGAGTTGGGCACGGAGGTCTCCGCGTTGATCAGAGATGATCCGGACGGGGCCGCGCAATTGATCCAACGCTGGACAGATGATTCGTAGGGAAAACGCCGTGCCGCTCGTCGAAGGTTGAGCCGCAGGACGGGGCAGAACAGCGACTACAGGACAAGAGGGTTGGGAGGACACCGCCACCCATGGCCGAAGGCGACACCATCAAGGGCTCGAAAAAGGCAGCCATTCTTCTGCTGAACGTGGAGGATGACGCGGCGGCCGAGGTTCTCGCTTGTCTGAGCCCGGAGCTTGTAGAGGAGATTACGCGGGAGATCGCGCAGCTTGATCTTGTCGGCCCCGAAGACCGTGGCAAGGTGATCGAGGAGTTTTACAACTTAGCGCTGGCGCGGACGTTTGCCAAACAAGGCGGACTGGGCTATGCGAAACTCTTATTACAAAAGGCAATGTCGCCGTCGCAGGCCGCAGAGATCAGCAAAATTATTGAGCACCAAGTGCATCGCGCACCGTTTGCCTTCCTGGCAAAGACCGATGCCGAAAACTTGATGACGTTTATTCAGGATGAGCACCCGCAGACGATCGCGCTAATCCTCTCGCACCTGACCTCCACGAAGGCCTCGGAGATTTTGGCTGGGTTGCCGATCGAAAAACAGTTGGAGGTTGTCTCGCGTGTTGCGAACATGGACAACACCAATCCGGAGGTGATTCGCGAAGTGGAGCAGGGTTTGGAGATGCGGTTGTCGGGCATCGTTTCTCAGACGTTTCAAAAGGCTGGGGGCGTGGAGACGGTGGCCGAGATGCTTAACCTTGCCGATCGCTCGACGGAAAAAGGGATTCTTGAAGGGTTGGAAACGCAAGACCCGGATCTCGTGGAACAGATTCGCCGGCTCATGTTCGTCTTCGAGGATATTTTACTCGTGAACGACAAAGGCATTCAGCAGGTGCTCAAGGAAATCGAGAACGATGACCTTTCGTTGGCGTTGAAGACGGCCAGCGAAGAACTCGGGGATAAAATATTCCGAAACATGTCGGAGCGCGCGTCGCAGCTCATCAAGGAAGATATGGAATACATGGGGCCGGTACGTATCAGTGATGTCGAGGCGGCGCAGCAGAAAATCGTGGACGTCGTTCGAAGGTTGGAAGACTCGGGTGAGTTGATTATCTCCGGTCGCGGCGGTGAAAAGGAACTGATCGTCTGATGAAATGCAAGACCGTCGCATGTTTCGAGATGGGTTGCGCCGTGGTTGGTCACGTGCGTGCCTGGCGCTGTGGGGTGTTTCTATGTCAACCGTAATCAAAGCCGGCTCGGCCGGTGCTCTGCTACAGCGCTTGTCGACGGTTGATCTCGCAGACTATTTGGAGGAGGCGCGCCTGCTTGTCACCGAAGCGAAACGCCGGGCGGCTGCGATTGTCGCCCAATCCGAGCGAGACGCGGCCGAGCGACTGGAACAGGCGCAGCGCGACGGTTACAGAGTTGGTTTTCGTAAAGGGGAGATCGAAGGGGAAGAACGCGGCTACGAAGCTGCGTTCGCTCAGTCCGTGGAGAAGTTTAACACGGAGCAGACGCAGGTCGTGACCGACTTGCAGCGAGCTGTGGATGCCTTGAATGCGGTGAGGGCAGACGTTCAGAGCGCGGCCGAGCGTGATCTGTTGTCGTTGGCAGCGATCGTGGCCCGGAAGGTCGCCTTCGCGGCCGGTGAGATGAACCGCGAAGCCGCGACAGAAAACCTGCGTCGTGCCGTGGCACTGATTGGTGACAAAAATCGGTTGGTGATTCGTGTGAATCCGGCGGATTTGTCAGCGATCAAGACGTACGCCAAGGATTCGCTGTCGCATGTGGAGGCATCGGACGCGGTGTCGATCGAGGTGGATGCGGGTATCGCGCCCGGCGGATGCATGGTCGAGGGGAAGCATATCGAAATCGACGCGTCGTTGGAGGCGCAGGCGGATGATCTTGTGGCACTATTTGTGGGAAGGTCGCAGCGCGATGATTAACGTGCTTCACAGTGCTGCCCGCCTCGTCGATGGCGTGGATCCGATGCGCATCACAGGTCGCGTGTGCGAGGTGACCGGTCTTACGGTGGTGGCGCAGGGTTTGCCGTTGCCGATTGGCGCGCTATGTGAGATCGAATTGCGACACCGACCCACGATTACCGCGCAGGTTGTTGGCGCGCAGGGGGATCGCGCGGTGCTCATGACGCTGCAAGAGCCGTTGGGTGTTGGCGTTGGTGCGCGTGTGACGAGCCGTGCCGGGCTCGAATACGTAGGCGTGGGTGAACGAATGCTCGGTGCCGTGCTGGATGGGCTCGGACGACCCATCGGCGGCAAGATGCAGTTCGCAGTGGAAGATCATTATCCGGCCTACGTGGAAGCGCCGCCTGCGCTCTCACGTGATGCGATCAGCGCGCCGCTTGGTACGGGTATCCGCGCGGTAGATGCGATGCACACCGTCGGCAGCGGCCAGCGACTCGGCATTTTTGCCGGTACGGGCGTTGGAAAGAGTGTCTTGCTCGGCATGATGGCGAAGTATACGACGGCCGATGTGACGGTCGTGGCGCTGGTGGGTGAACGTGGGCGCGAGGTTGGTGATTTCATCCGGCGCGATCTTGGCGAAGAAGGGATGAAGCGGTGTGTGCTCGTGGTGAGTACCTCCGATCAATCTCCCGTGCTTCGTGTTCGCGCGGGTTTCACGGCGACGGCCGTGGCGGAATACTTTCGCGACCAGGGTAAAGACGTGCTCTTGCTAATGGACTCAGTGACGCGTGTGGCCATGGCGCAGCGCCAGATCGGGCTTTCCGCTGGTGAGCCGCCCACCACGAAGGGGTATCCGCCAAGTGTGTTCAGCTTGCTGCCCAGGCTGTTGGAGCGTAGCGGGCGCACGGAACGCGGGAGCATCACGGGGTTGTATACGGTGCTTGTCGAAGGCGATGACATCAACGAGCCTGTGTCCGATGCCGTTCGGGGTGTGCTTGATGGTCACGTTTGGCTTTCGCGCGACTTGGCGAACCGGGGGCATTACCCGGCCGTGTCCGTATTGGAGAGTATCAGTCGTGTGATGAAGGATGTTGTCGATGAGCCACACCGGGAAGCCGCCGTCGAGTTGCGCCGCGTCCTGGCGGTATGGAATGATATTGAAGATCTGGTGAACGTCGGTGCGTATGCGCCAGGGGCGAACGCGGAGTTTGACGTGGCCGTCGAGATGAAGCCGAAAATTGATAGTTTCCTGCGGCAGCGTGTGGCGGAGCATGCGGAGCTACCCGAGACGCGAAAGAAACTGCTTGCGTTGGGTGAGCTTATTAAAACGGTGCGGCAGAAATTGGGTGCTACGTCAGCGCATGCGGCAGCGTAGCGACGCTTCGGTGAGGTGATAGTGCCCCGCCGAGGCAGTATGTGGTTGAACGAATGGCAAAGAAGTTCAAATTTCGGTTGGATGTCGTGGAGCGCGTGAGGCGTCAGGCGCGCGATGTCCAGCGGCGTGAGGTGGCGCAGGCCGTGCGCGCCGTAACACGCGTGGAGGATCATATCGCTGCGCTTGGTGGTCAACTTCGCCAGACTATCGCCGCGACATCCACCACGCTTGAGACGCCCGGTTTGGATGTGGCGCTCGTGCGTATGCAGGTGTTTCATCGTGGTTGGTTGCACCGGCAGGTTTTGCTGACGCAGCAGACCTTGGCGGAGCGTCAGCGTGAGTTGTCGACCCAGCGCAGCAAGTTGGCCGACGCGACCAAGCAACTGCGCGTCATTGAAAAGCTGAAAGACAAGCAATGGCGGAGGCATACGACGCTGGTCAACCGAGAAGAGCAGGCGAGCAGTGATGAAATTTCACTCGCCCGCTATCTGCGAACTACGCACGCGAAAACTCACGGGGGGGCAGCGTGATGGCCGGTCCCGGGTTGGTTCGACGCACCTACGATTCGCTGGCGCTTGTGGCGTTGCTCAACGTCTTGGGCGTTGCGGCGCTTGTTGGTTTCTTGGTCAATAGCGGGGCGTTGTCGGCTGAGAAGTTTCGGGCGCTGGCGATGGTCGTGCGGGGTGAGGGTGTCGTGGTGCCGCCGGAAGCGGAAGATGCGGAAGGCACAGCCGAAGACGCTGAAAAGGCCAAGGCCGATGCTTCGATGGCTGCCATCTCGGAGACGGGTCTCGAAGTCCTTCGCTTGGAGGCGAACCGTATTCAGGCCGAGTTGGATCAGCGGCTGGCGCTAAATAACAGCATCATGCTTCGCGTCATGACCGAGCGAGAGAACTTCAAACGCGAGCAGCAGGAGTCCGTGCAACGCCAAGCAGTGTCACAAGAGGAGCGAGAGGGTGTCGGGTTCAAAAAGCAGCTTGCTATTTTGGAGAGCTTGCCGCCCAAGCTGGCCGTCAGGCATTTGCTCGATATGGATGAACCGGATGAGGCCGCTCGGATTCTGCTGGAGCTTGAAACGTCTAAGGCGAAAAAGATCGTAGAATCTGCCAAGCGCGGTGAGGATATGACCAAGATGAAAATAATCTTGCGGCGCGTTCGTGATGTGGCACCGAGGCGTGCCAAGAACCTCAAGGAAAATGGCGGGTAACCATTATCATGGCTGGTCATGCAGTGGACAGTTTGACCCGGACGACCGCGCCAGCGGAAGCACGCCGCAATCCGGATCGTGAAGATGCCGGTGTGGCTGGCGTCGCGACGTTAGGCTTCGACGTCTTGTTGGATGTCGCGCGGGATACGCTCGGTTCGCGCGCCAGGCAGATGGATTCGGACGCACAGTCGTCTGGGCAGATCTTCGAGGCAAAGGAAGGGACGTCGCGCGAACAAAGAGAAACCGCACTACGCGATGACTTCCGGCGCGATTTACAGACGGATACCGCTTCTCGATACGATCGATCCAGCGTTGGGTCCCGTTCGAAGCTCGCCAGTGCTGCGAGTGAAACCGGTGCGGCCGCGGCACAGCCCCAAGAGGATGCCAAGCTGGCACCGCAACCTGCACCTGTGCGGCCGGAGCCGACACTTTCCAAAAACCCTCCGGTAAACTCGGCAAAAGAACCGTCCGGCTCTGTGACGTCGCCCCCGGATCAACCCGGCGCGGCGCGGTTGGCAAGTGATACCAATGAAACGCGCAGCGCCATGGTGTCGGCGTTGCAGAATACGCCGATGGCCGGTCTCGCTAGAGCTTCCGGTATCACAGCGCCTTCGACCGAGGGGCGGACCACGGAAACCGTGGCTGGCAAGGTGGGGCAGGCACTGGGGGCCGCGCGTGTCAGCGGTGCTGAGTCGTCACGCGCCGCCGCGCCCGCAGCCAACCTTCCAGAAACACGCGATCCGAAAACGTCGAACCGACCGCCATCCCAGAGTGCTTCGTCTCAGCAGACGCGGGCCGGTGATCGCGCCGACCGCACACAGGCTGGAAGTGAAACTGCGCCCACCAAGTTCGACGAGTTGGTTCGTTTGATCCGGTTGCGTTCGGGCAACGTTCAATCATCGGCGCGGATGCACTTGAACCCGCCCGAGTTGGGACGCGTGCGGATCGATGTTCGCATGGAAGGCGAACGGTTACAGATTGACGTACGCACGGTTAGCGACGACGCGAAAAAGGTGTTGACCGAGCGGTCGGCCGACCTTCGTGCGGCCCTGGCTGAACAGGGCATTACGGTAGACCGTTTTGACGTGGACACGGACGCGTCGCATGACGATGGCGGCGAAAGCAGTCGCCCTAGTTTTGAACAGGCGGCCGATCGCCAACAATCGAACCAGGGTACGCGGACGGTTTCCGGAGGCGTTGGATCGGATCAACGCGAAGCCGATAACACAGACTCAATCGCTTGGGATAGGGACGTCGTCGCGGAGCGGCGGCTGGACATTAAGGTTTGATCGAGCGCGCTTAGATGTGCGTAACGATGGCTCGCGGTGTGGAGCGGAGGTCTCGACATGGCGATCCATACTACGGAGGTTCTTATGGAACCGATTAGTTCGACTACAGCGGCCGTGCCTGGTGCCGACGGCGCTTCGGCGTCCGCGACATCGGAGTTGACGAGCCAGGATTTTCTCCAGTTGCTCGTGACGCAATTGACCGCGCAAGATCCGTTTGAACCCATGGGTAATGAGGAATTGCTGCGACAGATTTCTTCCATTCGTGACATCGAGTTGTCTACGAACCTGACGGAGTCGTTGCAAGGGTTGAAAGGGCAGCAAAACTTTTCGTCGGCCTCGGGTTTGATCGGAAAACATGTGACGACGAACCCAGACGCTGGGGGCGGCACGGTGTCGGGTGTGGTGACGGGCGTCAGGTTTAACGGTTCCGGTGAGGCCGTGCTGATGTTGTCCAGCGGTGTGGAGACGCCGCTGGCGAATGTGTCGTCAATCCAAGCGCCGCTCCAGGCTGCTGAGGCGCTGGTCGGTCTCAATGCTGTCGGCGTGGATCGGCGGGATCAAGCCAACCCACGACCGGTGGAGGGTTTGGTAACGAGCGCACGGATCGATGAGCAAGGTGATGTCATGCTCGAATTGGATACGGGTGATGTGTTGCGCCTGAAGGACTTGGTCAGCGTGTCGCAGGAAGCGGCCGCGTAGAACAAACCATTTGACGGACGCCGGTGCAGGAGCGTCGGTGCCGTTGAAACGGAAGGAAACAGATCATGTCCTTGGTTTCTTCAATGATGTCCGGCTTTACCGGCATTCAAAGCAACACCGTCGGTGTGGATACGGTTGGTGACAATCTTGCCAACGTCAACACGACGGCTTTTAAGGCACAGCGGGTCACGTTTGA
Source organism: Planctomycetota bacterium (assembly GCA_024278695.1). Taxonomy (GTDB): domain Bacteria; phylum Planctomycetota; class Phycisphaerae; order UBA1845; family UBA1845; genus JAJRSP01. The sequence goes on from JAJRSR010000072.1 coordinate 23,932, forward strand.
AACACAGCTCTACCGGACGATCTCTGAGGGTGAGCTGCCGCAGGATATTACAGGCGGTACGTTGCCGTATCAGATCGGTACCGGTACGGGTGTGGCGTCGGTTCAACGAAACTTCAACCAGGGTGGGTTGGAGGCCACGGGGCTCACCGATGACCTGGCGCTCGACGGGGACGGCTACTTTATCCTGGGCGCGCCAGCCGGTGGGAACGTCTATACGCGTGACGGTTCATTTGTGCTTGACGCGGAAAACCGGTTGGTGTCGTCAAGCGGGGCTCCCGTGCAGGCGTTCGGCGTTGATGCTGACGGGGTCGTTCAAACGGAGACGTTAACCGAGCTGTTGATCCCTATCGGTAGCTTTAGCGACGCGATTCCGACGACTCAGGTCGTCATGGATGGACGGCTCGATACGGTCAACACGAATATCGCCTCCGCAGGTGCCGTGGCGACATCGCAAGCGCTCGTGACGAATGGCGGGGGGGTGGCTACCGCTTCCACGGCGCTGACGACGCTCGTAGACAGCAACGGCGTACCGCTCTTCACCAATGGTGATGAGCTATCCGTCAGCGCGAACAAGGGTGGCGTGACCACGGCCGCGAACAGTTTCATTGTGGGTACATCGGGTAGCACACTCGGCGATCTGGTGCAGTTCATGGAGTCGTCGTTTGGGATCAATACCGATCCGGAGGTTGGCGGGACGCCCGGTGTGCGTATCGCAGGTGCTGCCGACCCTGTGCCTGGCGCAATCGTCATCGCCTCGAACCTCGGCGAGGTCAACGCAATATCGTTGGACGGTGCATCCATCGTGAACCTTACCAGTAGTGCCGCGACGTCGCCGTTCACTTTTGCCGCCACCGAACAAGCCGTGGGTACCGGCGTGACCACTACGCTTCGCGTCTTTGACTCTTTGGGTAACGATGTGGACGTACGCATACGGGTTGCGTTGGAATCGAAGTCCGAAAGCGGATCAACGTGGCGGTTCTTTGCCGAGTCTGCTGATGATACCGACCTCTCGCCGATTATCGGTACGGGTACGATCACGTTTGATACCAACGGCGGTTTTGTGGCCGCGACCGGTACAAACTTGAACATTGATCGTGCCGGAACGGGTGCGGCCGCCACGTTGCAGCCGACGCTTGACTTCGCCACGCTGACGGCGAGCACGGGTTCGGACGGTACCTCTCAGCTTATCATGGACAGCCAGGATGGAGCGCGGGCTGGTATCCTCGCCGATCATCGAATCGAGGAAGACGGTCGTGTGGTCGGCTTGTACTCCAACGACACGGAACAAACGCTCGGGCAGATTGCCGTCGCCACGTTCGCCAATGATGAAGGGCTCAATGCGTTGAGCCAGAACATGTTTGTAGAAGGTCCGAACAGTGGTGTGGCCACCATTCAGGTGGCACAAACCGGAACAGCCGGTCGGGTGATCTCGGGTGCGTTGGAGCAGAGTAACGTGGAAATTGCGCGGGAGTTTGTCAACCTGATTACGTTTTCGACGGGTATCTCGTCGGCGAGCCGTGTGGTGCGTGCCGCCGACGATCTCTTGCAGGAACTGCTGCTTCTCGCTCGATGATGTTGGGCGATGGTTTGTGGATCTGTGCTGTGGGCGGTGTGGAAGGGACTTCGGATGATAACGGTGACGCGGTTGGATAAACGGGTTGTGGTCATCAACACCGACTTGATCAAGATGATCGAGGCCACGCCGGACACGATCATCACGTTCATCAACGGTGATTCGGTTATCGTGCGCGACCCCGTGGAAGACGTTGTGCGGAACGCGATCGACTACCAGCGCCAAGTACGCGGGTTTCAGGTGGTGTAGTGAAAGCGCGATGCGCTACGATGTGTTGCGTGCGGTCGGAGTGGCTTGGTGTCTTTTGGGTTTTGATGTTATCGGCCGGGCCATCGTGGCTTGGTGCTCTCGGACGCTCGTTCGCTCTCATGGGTGCCTGTGGAGCCGTCGATATCTCGTGTGGGGTGTGTCGCGACTTCTTGAGGCTGTCGCGGCTAGGTGGTGTACGGTTTCGGCGTAGCGCCGCGTGCCAGGGAATGCTATGGATATTGCATCAATAGTTGGTCTTATCGTCGGTTCGGGGCTCTTGCTCTGGGCGATTTTGGGTAAGTCGGATCTTGACGCCTTTATCGATGGCGGCTCCGTCGCGATTGTGTTGGGCGGCTCGGTGGCTGCGACGCTGGTTGCGTTTCCGCTTAAGACGGTACTCGGTCTGCCCAAGGTCGTGAAGATGTGCTTCTTCACCAAGGCGTCCAGCGCGACAGAGCTGATCTCGGATATGGTGCGGTTTGCGGAACTGGCTCGGCGCGACGGAATCCTGGCACTGGAAAACGTGTCGAAGGAAGTCAAAGATCCGTTTCTCGTGGCCGGTATTCAGATGGCCGTAGACGGTACCGATCCGGAGTTGATCGAAAGCATCATGATGAACGACCTCGAAACGATCGAGGGTCGCCACGCGGATGGCAAGGCGATTTTGGATACCATCGGGCGGTACGGTCCGGCGTTTGGTATGATCGGGACGCTCATCGGTCTGGTCATCATGCTTCAGAAGATGGATGA
>JAJRSR010000073.1 GCA_024278695.1 Planctomycetota bacterium
CCATCTACGCGGCCACCGTCGCCCTGACGCGCAGCGAAGTCAAAGAAGCGTTCGACAAAGCGATCAACCCGCCGGTGGAAGACGCTGAAGATAGTGACTGCGACTCAGACGACGATTCAGACGATGACTCAGACGATGATTCAGACAATGACACGACCAAGAGCGACGCGGCCACCGCAACGGATGACGACGATTCCGACGATGACAAGGATGACGGCAAGACCGACAAGAAAAAGGGCAAGAAGAAAAAAGACGAAGTGCTGCCCAAGGCGTTGCAGGCCGACCGCTGGCACGACGCGATCCAGTTCAACATCGAGCCCTTCGTGCAGACCGAGCACAACGACCGCTCGCCGAGCCCCTCCCCCGATGGTAAGTCACTCGCGTTCCGTCGCGGTCGCGGCGACCTCATGGTTCTCGACATTGAATCCGGCGAGTCGCGGACTCTGGCACCCGGCTGGGACACAGGTCTCGAATGGCAGTGGAGCCCGGACAGCCGCCACATCGCCTACGCGCAATCGGATCTCAATTTCAACTCAGACATCTGGATCGTTCCCGCAGACGGAAGCCAAGATGCCGTCAACATCACCAAGCACCCCGACGACGACGCCCAGCCACGATGGTCGGCCGACGGGAAAATCCTGGGGTTTATCTCCCAACGCGTTAACGACGAATTCGACGTTTGGATGGTCTACCTTGATGCGGATTTGGAAGCCTATACACCGCTCGAACTCGAAACGTACTACAAGGACGCGGCAGACGCCGCCAAGAAACGCAAACCGCTGAAGGTGGAGAATCCAAAGAAGAACGATGACGAGACGAGCGACGAGGACTCAAAGGCGTCCGACGAAAGTGAAACCGAAAGCGACGGCAAGCCCGAAGAAGACGCCGGCGACGATGACGAAGACAAGAGCGATGAAGAACAGGACAAGCCGGTCGAACTATCACTTGATGATGCGTACCTCCGGCTCCGGCGCATCACGAAGTTGGCCGGTAACGAGACCGGTCTCGCGCTAACGCCGGCCGGTGATCGCTTTGTGTTCTCGGCCACCATCGCCGATCGCGGACTCTACTCCGTCAAATGGGATGGCAAGGAACGCAAGCACCTTGGCAAGAAACTTTCCCTACAACACATCAGCCTCACCGGCGATAAGGTCGTCGTCATCTCGGGCGGGCAGGCCGGCACCGTCCCCCCTGCGGGAGATAAGCTCAAACTGGTCAAGATATCCGACAAGATGCTGATCGATCTCGAACAGCAATCCAGCCAAAAGTTCCTAGAGGCGGCCCGCATTCTCGGCGAAATGTTCTACCACCCAACCATGAAGGGGCTCGATTGGCCGGCACTAACGGCCGAATATCACGCCCTCGCTAAACGGGCTCGCACGGCCTCCGAGTTCAATGACGTCGCCAACCGGTTCATCGGCGAGCTCAACGGGTCACACCTCGGCATCTTTGCGCGTGGCGAATCGTCCGATTTGAAGCAACCCCAGGGGCGACTGGGCACGCTGCACAAACGAGTCGCGGACGGGTTCGAGGTCACCGAAGTCATCCCGCAGTCCCCGGCCGAGCTTGGTACGATGGCGTTAGCAGAGGGTGACGTGATTACCGCCATTGATTCAACACCCTTCGCGCCGACCGACACCATCGACTCGCGGCTCACGGGGCGAATCGGCGAGGAAGTCTTACTGACGATCCGGCGGAGCCTCGACGGCGGCGAACCGCAATCGCTCGATGTCCTCATCACGCCGATCAGCTTTAGAGAAGAAAAACAACTCAAATACCGCGCCCTGCGGCGACGCCGGGCCGACCTCGTGAGCGAGTGGTCAAACGGACGGGTCGGCTACATCCACATCCAGGCAATGGGGCAAGCCGCCCTTGATGTCTTCGAGCGCGACCTGTTCGCCGCTGCGGCGGGCAAAGACGGACTCATCATCGACGTACGTGACAACGGCGGTGGCTGGACTACCGACAGGTTGCTCGCGTCCATCATGGTGCGCCCGCACGCCTACACGATTCCGCGCGGCGCGGACCCGAACGAAACCGGCCACTACCCGCACGGGCGGCTTTTCATTCAGCGTTACGAACTACCTATTAACATGATGTGCAACGAGAACAGCTACTCAAACGCGGAGATCATCTCCCACGCCTTCAAGACGCTCAAACGCGGCACGCTCATCGGGACCGAAACATTCGGTGCCGTCATCAGCACCGGTGGCATGGGCCTCATCGACGGCACCTTCGTACGCCTGCCGTTTCGAGGCTGGTTCCTGCTGGACGGAACGGACATGGAAGAACGCGGCGCAATCCCCGATATCATCGTGGAACAAACCCCCGAAGCGGAAGCCAAAGGCGAAGACGACCAACTCCGCGCGGCGCTGGATGATCTGATGAAACGGCTGTAGATGCGCGAGCGGTGGTTGCTCCCGTAACACCGATTCAAACGCACCCGGCCGGTTATACCGCAAGTCACGCACGTCGTGTGGACAGGCTGATTCTAACCTGCCCGGCAACCCTTATCGTGTCGCAGGCATCGCGCCGTGCACCGGTCCGGGCTCGTTTCGGCCCATCTATCCATTTTTTCTGGCTTCGAACAAGCAGCCTGTTCGGTGAGCATCTTCATGGCTCGCCACGATCCATCGGTCGGGCCGAGCGGGTCGCGATTGATCAAGCAGGTCCGATCTGCGGTGTTCCAAGACGTAACACAGGCGGCGGGGCTGACAGGTATCGCTGCCTGGGTTGACCTGCTGCGAATTGTTGCCCCCCCCTGCGCGATCCGCGACTTGCGCTACGGCTCGAACGGCGTACCGCGAATGCGCTGCCGCCACTTCGCCTCCTGCACTTTGTCCTGCAATGCTTCGTACAGATCGACCAGGAGAGTGGCCGCGCGGGCGGTTTCCAAGTGATCACTTCCATAAAGTACCACCGCGGCGTCGTAACAGCTCGGCGCGAGTTCCTTTGCTTCCACCAGCGAACCTCGTTTAATCAGGATATTGACCAAGAGTCCACTGAAACCAATGGTCATCGGGTCAGCCATGCCATGGGCTTCGAGGGAGCGTTCACGTCCCTCCCGAGCGAGCTGCTCCGCCTCGATCATGTCGCCATTACGAACCGCCGCGATGGCAAGCGCACGCCCGCACTTCAACGTAGTGTGATGGGTGAGACCGAGAATACGCGTCGCCCGTTCGTAGTTTTCGGCGAGCACCTGCTGTCCGGAACGTACGTCACCTTTCGATAAATGCCATTTTCCCCAGTTCGAATTGGTTGAAATAGTTACCGGATGGTCTTCGCCGAGGTGTTCTTTCCGAAGCGCAAGGCATCGCTCGAGTAGGCGCCCGCCCTCACTAAATTTATCCGGAACCTGTGGACCCAGTTCCATCAACAAACTGCCCAGATTATTCATAGCCATGAGCGTATCCACGTGCCCCTCGCCACGGATCTTGATGTAGCCCTGAATCACGGAGCGATATAACCGCTCCGCTTCGCTGCGCTGGCCTCCGGCATGTAAAATGGTCCCCAGGATGTTCTTGATGATAAGGGTCTGGTTCTCCAGCGGCCCCAACTCGGCCTCAGCGCGCGTGAGCGCGTTCCGCGCGACCCGCTCACCCTCGTCAAGCCGTCCCCGTACCTTTAGCACGTTGGCAAGGTTGCCCATGGCTTCGAGAGTGGAGGGGTGATTCGGCCCCAATTCATCCAAATGCATTTGCAACGCTCGTCGAATGTGGGATTCCGCCGCTTCCAGCCCGCCGATCGCCAGATAGGTTACCCCGACGGTGCGATACAGCGCCGCACGAACCAAGGGTCGGTCGGGAAATGCGTCGGTCAGTTCCCTTGCGGCGCCGTCGAGGAACGTGCGGATCGTAACGTCGCGCCCCTTCGCCCGCGCCGGATTGACAGACGAAAGCATTCGGTGCAGGAAGGACGCGATCTCCCGGTGCGTATCCGCTTCGTTTTCAGCGCGGCGGCGTTCCGCCGTAGCGCGAAACGCCTGCCAAGCAGTCGTCGTCAAACCCACGGCGAGCGTCATGAACGCAACAGCCACGCAGGCAACGATCGCCTTGTTCCGGCGAGTAAACTTTCGAAACTGGACAAACGTACTCGCCGGCTTGATCCGAATGGGTCGATCCTTCAGGTAGCGTTGAATATCCGCGGCGAGGTCCGCCGCCGACTGGTAACGCCGTTCGGGGTCCTTCTCCAGAGCGGTGCAAATAATCGTATCGACGTCGCCGCGCAGCGGCCTGCTAACCGAACTGAGGCGCGTCGGTTCGACCTCGTGAATGACTCGAACCGCCTCGGGGACGGAACAATGGATGAGATCGTACGGTAGACGATTAACAAGCATTTCATACCCGATGACGCCCAAAGCGTAAATGTCGGAGCGATGGTCGAGCGATTGGGTGCTCCCCGAAACCTGTTCGGGACTCATGTAAGGGATCGTTCCCAAGAGACGCCCGATGTCACTTCGGATGGTTGTAATGCGGATATCCGAATCGGTCATACGAGCCAAACCAAAATCAAAAATCTTGCAATGACCCTTGGCGTCGACCAGGATGTTCCCCGGTTTCAGATCACGATGGACGATACCGCATTGATGGGCGTGGTGAACGGCGTGGCAGATCTGCGCCAACAACGCCATTCGCCGACGAACCGACAGTCCGTTTTTCCGAGCATATTCGGTCGGGCGCACCCCTTCCACATGCTCTATCGCCAAGTAGGGTTGAGGACCATCTTCTGAATCGTAAAGTCCAACGTCGTACACCTGGGCGATGCCCGGATGTTGCAGTCGGAGCAAGGCCTCCGCTTCGCGGCGGAAGCGACGCCGCAGGTCCGTCCCTTCGGCGTCCGGGCGGATGACTTTCAGTGCGACGGTCCGTTGGGGTTCTTCTTGCGTAGCGAGGTAGACGACTCCCATTCCGCCCTGTCCAAGGACTCCGGAAATACGGTAGGGGCCGATCCGCTGTGGGTGTCGACGCGCACCCGCGCCGCGCGTCGTCCAGAAGATTTCCGACGGCGGTAACGCTTGGTCGTTTGAAGAACGTACAGAATCCCCATCCACAGATCGGCTCCGACCCTGATGTTGCGCAGCACAAGTAATTATATCTGCCCCTGGTTATCAATGCAACGTCTAATGCCGAAGCAGCAGCGTATTGATTCAGCGCGCCGCATTGGCGTGGTTAACTCTATCTCTTGAAGAGCGGTATGCTATTATCAGGCGTTGGATTCGGTACCGGCGGTTCGGATGCGGAGACCCGCGACCGCCAAGTGCGTTAATCAGAGCATCGATGATCGTGAAGCGCGATGTATTCCCCACCACACGACGAACGTGGATCGACCAGGTTATGGACCGGTCGGGCGCGGATCGGAGCGAATTGAACCGTCACATCATGTCGGTCTACGCTGCCCCGTTGCGCGCCTACTTTCTGGGCACCGGGTCCCGCTGGTTGGGAGATGCAGATGAGATCGTTGCGGGTTTCTTTGCCGACCGCCTGGCGCGTGAAGGGTTTCTTCGAGATTGGCGGCGAAGCGGGATGCGTTTGCGGCGGTGGTTAATGAACGCCTTTTCCTTTTATTTGTTGGAACTGAAACGCCGTCACCGCCGGGATCAGCGGATGGGTGACCGTGTACCCGATGTCGCGACAAGCGGACCTTCGCCCGAGCGCATAGCAGACCGCGCATTCGGTGAATCAATCGTCGCAGCGGCGATTCGCTCGGGGCAGGCCCATTGTGCGGCGAACGACATGCAGGACCACTGGGGCATTTTCATCCGTCACACCTGCGACAATGTACCTTACATCGAGCTGGCGAACGACTACGGTGTGAGTTCGGCCCGAGCGGCCGTAATGGCCCGAACTGCCGGACGCCACTTTCGAAAGGCGTTGCGCGCTGTACTTGTGTCCGACGGCACCGGCGAGAATGAAGTGGATGATGAAATCCGAGAGTTGCTTGAGGCGGTGAAATCATGAAGAAAGATCATCCCACGTGTTCGCCATCGACCGCGCTCGACACCGATCAGGCGTCGCGGATGCTGCGTCTGGGCATTCACGGTCCGCCGCGACCGATCAACAAACTCCTTGACCGCCTCGCATCAGACGATGGCGAGGCGTGGCTTAGCAAGATTCTGTCGGACGATTCGATGGCGTGTCTCGCTTCACTTCCCTCCGCCGTCGAGAGTAACGATGTCACACTCGAAGCGCTCACCGCGGTCAAGGAGGCGTGCAAATCAACGGCCATTCGTATGAATACGCCGGGTGCGTCGCTTCAAGCGATGGTCGGGTATTTTTTCTCCGTGACCGCGGCGCTCGCCTTGTTTCGCACGAATATCAGCTCGCTCGGGACGGAGGAGCTCAAGCCCATCCTGATCGACCTCGCGTCCGTTGCTCCGCCCTATTGGTCGGCACTGTTCGAACGAGCCTGGTCGGCTATCTCACCCACTGAGTAATCCACCTTCGATCGTTCGTAGGCATAGAAGCCGCGCGCGAACGGTCTTGATGCATCGTTCGCGGCGATGGCAAAGGCCGGTCTGAGTTCATCGTCGCCGGCGCGCCGCACTCGAATGCCCATGCCTTACTCCTGTTGAGAGTCAAAGACCGGACGAATGCACCGGTCCCGGAGGATGGATTCGGATCGGCAGCATTGCCGTTGAGGACAGACACGATGATAGGTTGGCATCGGATCAATACCGTCACCGCCATGGTGGTGGTCGCGACGGCTGGGAACACGGCGATGGGCCAATGGATTGACCGAGCGTATTCGCTCAATTCCGGCTGGAACGCGGTTTATTTGGAGATTGATCCCGTTCCGGAACTCGCCGACGACCTGTTCGCCGGATTGCCGATCGCGGAGGTTTGGGCGTTGACGCCGACCGTCAATGTGGATGGTCTGCCCGATTGCCAGGACCCCAACGATCCGGAATGTACGCCGCGCATCGAAACGGTCTGGGATATATGGCTCCCGCCGTCCGACCCGGCAAGCGTCGTGACGGACTTGCGGATTATTCGCGGTGGGCGCGTTTATTTGATTCGCGCCGACGCACCGTTGAATCTGGCGATGGCGGGTCGCCCCAACGGCACCGTAACGCGTTGGCATGAGGGCTATAACCTCCAGGGATTTCACGTCGAAGACGATCCTAACGACGCGCCGACGTTCGGCGAGTATCTTGCCGGGGCTCCGATGGCATTATCCCCAACGATTCGGGAGGTGCTGTCCGACGGCTCGACGGCGGAGTTGGCTGACGCGGCGAACGAAAGGATACGACCGAGCGCAGGCTACTGGGTACGAAGTCCGTCCGAATCCGATTATGACGGGCCGATTCGCATCGACGCCGGTACACTGCGAGGGATCGACTACGCGTCCCGTCTCGTCGAACATCCTATCAGCATCGAAAACCGAACGAATGCGCCATCCAACGTGCAGATTGCGCTTGCCCCGTCCTCGGACGTGCCGTCAACACCCCCGGATCTACCGATGAAAACCGGCGCTGTTCCGCTTCGTTGGCTGGAATACGTTGCGGTACCCGTTGCCAGCGCAATTCAATGGCACGATCTCACCACGGCAAGTTTCACTCTTGCCGCATCCGGAGACGGTGCCTCGCGCACATCGATCCGTCTCGCGATCGATCGATCCGGTTTGGCGGCGGCGTTGCTCGATGCGTCGGGCAGCGGATCGCAATACGAATCATTGCTTGTTGTTCGTGACGGATTCGGCTACCGACGCTGGGTGCCGGTTGCGGGTCAAGTTCTCGGATCGATCCGCGGAACGTCGGCCGCCGGCACCGCCGCGGAACGTCCCGGTCTCTACTACGGGCGGGTGAGGGTTAACGAAGTTCAATGGGTCACCGCGGGCGCACGTGTGTGGACCAACGACGACCCCAACGACCCAATGTTTACGGAAAACGGGCGGTGCGACGGCGGCGATCTGGACGGGCAAAGTTGCTCAAATGATGCCAAGTGCCCCGGCGGACAATGCACGGGCTATTGCATCGGTGGTGCCAACGCTGACCAGCCATGTGCAGCCGGCACGGATTGCCCGAGCGGGCGATGCAGCGCGGAAACTGGCAACGTGTCACTCAGGCCGACGTCGACCGCATTCACTTTTCCGATCCTCGTGCATCTCTCCGTCAACGGAACCTACAAGATGTTGACCGAGGTTGCTCTGCTCTGGAAACCTCCGGACGACCAATCACAAACTCCCGGACGGTATGTTCTCGTCACCCCGGCGTGCGATCCAATTCTCTGTGACCCGCTCGAGGCTGCAAGCATTCAAGATGGCGAACCATTCGCCCGTCGACTCGGAACCGCGGCGTTTTCCTTCGGAGGTGATTTGCTGCTGAGCGGCGGTTTCGCGGACGCCTTGGGCGGGTCGTTCGACATCCTGCCCGACGACCCCCTCAACCCGTTCCGCCACAAGTTCCATCCCGACCATGACTGCGACCAGTTTGGGGAATGTTATGACGTCACCCGATCGTTCATTCTTGATTTCGAATCCACCCCCCCCCAGGGCGATACGCGACCGGGGTGGGGAGACCGGATTCTCGGCGGGACCTACCAGGAAACGATCATGGGTTTGTACAGGGATTCCGTCGCCGTCGGCGGACGATTTGAAATGACGCGTGTGTCAAGTATTGACGCGCTCAACGTTGAATAACGGAGCGAGAGGCTCGATGAATAAACGCGCGGAGATGATGGCGATGATTCCGGTCGCCGCGGTGGTATTTTTCGGGACGGTGCCGAACCGCGTGTCCGGTCAGTGTCAGACAGGGCGTCTTGGAGGAAACCCTGAAAATTGGGCCGGGTTCTCCGCTGATGTCAGCGGCGATTGGGCTGTGATCGGGCAACCCAAGGAAGACTCACTGCTTTGCAGCTCAATCGGAATCGGGTGCGACCGAGGTGCGGTCCGTGTGTTCCATCGCAACGACGGCGGCACACCCAACGATCCGACGGATGACGCTTGGGAACTTGATACGATTCTCATCGCCGAGGACGCCGAGACCAGTGCCCAGTTCGGGCACAGCGTTTCCATCAGCGGAAACTACATATTGATCGGCTCTCCATTCGCGGACGAATCCGGTGGACCCGACGCCGGTGCCGCCTACCTGTTCGCGCGAAACAGCAACGGATGGGAGCAGCAATGGAAGTTCACCGCCGGTGCGAATGAAGGTCCCTTCGACTACTTCGGCGTTTCCGTTGCGCTGGCGAAGTCACCGGCATCGACGCTTCCGTTCGTCGTCGTGGGTGCCAATTCCGGCGACCAGGCCGTATACCAGTTCAGCCGACGAAACACGATCCCGATCTCCTGGGGGCAAGATGCGCGTATTAGGCCGGCCGGTGTTGCGGCGGGCGATCTGTTCGGGTTCTCCGTCTCCGCGTCGCAGGGTGATGTGGTGGATCACATCGTTGTCGGCGCGCCCTTCGACGATGACTTCCTCGGGGCGTCCGGATCCGCCTGGGTTTTCAGCAACTCCGGTGGTGGCTGGTCAGGGCAAAAGCTGAACTCCCCGAGTCCGCAAAGCGGTGCGCGATTCGGGTATTCGGTTTCCGTCGCATATTCTGAAAGCGTCGGCGCGGATCAGATCCTCATCGGCGAACCGTACTATGACCGCCCGGGCGTATCGCCGCTTGCGGACGTCGGTCGGGCAATCATCTATGGCCCGGATGGCAGCGGGTGGGCGTTGCAGCGGGCCGTCGTCGGCTCGGCCCTTAGGGAACGCGTCGGCTGGTCCGTCGCTACCAGCGGTGATGCGATGCTTATGGGCACGGACGGCTCCTTTGATGGCGGTGTTCCGCCGGTACGATTGTGGCTTCGCGGCACGACCGATTGGACCGATCCGGTCATGCTCAACCTGCTCGGCTCGGATTCGGTGATCGGCGATCTTTATGGTCAGGCGGTCGGACTCGACGCGTCGAACGCCATTGTCGGCGCTTATCGTGCAAGCCAGATCTTCGCCAACGCCGGTGCCGGTTACGTATTCGCCCTAGAGCCCGACGAGGACAATGACGGCATCGCTGACACTTGCGACAACTGCCTTTTTATTTCCAACGTCGATCAGACCGACGGCGACGGCGATGGAATCGGTGACGCCTGTGACAACTGCCCGGCGGATGCCAACCCGGATCAATCGGACGGTGACGGTGATGGCGTCGGTGACTTGTGCGACAACTGTCTTCTTGCCGCGAACGGCCCAACGCGTCGAACCTGCACGAGCGGAGCGGTCACGCCGTGTACGATTCACGAAGATTGTGATACGTCTCCCGGTGCGATGGACGGAGATTGCTCTGCACCGCTGGGAATCTGTGTCACCGGACTGGTGACGATTTGCGACGGAAACTCCGGCGATGCGAACGCCGAGTGCGACAGCGTGCTCGACGCCGGCGACGGAGTGTGCGGCGCGATCCAAGCGGATCAGGACGCCATACCGGACTTAATCGGCGATCTTTGCGATAACTGCCCTTCAGACTCCAACGCCAACCAAGCTGACTTCGACGATAACGGTTTGGGTGATGTATGCGATGCGTCTTGGAACGTCGCCGACGAACTACTCCCACCAAACGATCCAGCCTATGCGAATGTAATCCCCGAAGCATACATCCTGGCCGACGTCTCGCCGCTCGTGTCGTCATTCTATTACGATAAGGTTAACTGTGTGACGGAAACATGTTCACAATGGGAAGGTCGCTGGTTCATCAACGAACCGGGGGTTATTACCGTGCAGTGGAAGGACATTAACGGTATTGCCGTCGGTGATCCGGTGGTTTACGTGGCCTCGGACAGCGTCGGAACGCCCCCTTCGGGTGCGTCCTACGACACCGCGGACGTCCACTATTTCCTCGACTGGTTCGATCAAGGCGCGGGTGCTGCCGTAATGATCGACACGAACTTCGACGTGACGATTCGGTACAACTCAACGTTCCTGGAGAACAACCCGCCCGTTGTTCAGTCGGATGTGTATCTGGTCGCGGATATCGTGCAGACGAGTTCGAGCAAGGAAGGCCGCGTCATCTTTCAATACACCGACGGTCCCGGTGGTCGTTTGATGGGGTTCGAGGTCGTTCAGATCAGCAACTTCGGTACGCCGTCCGCATTGGCGCAAGACGTCGGACGCCAACTCGTGATTCCCGAAGGTGCCGATTGTAAAGCCGTATTTCTTACTAACGCCGAGCAAAACGGTTTTCCGGTTGCTTGGCAACGCGCCGAGGCACCGCTCGAAGTATGGCCGATTCGACCAGAGGCGAACGCATCGAACTTCGTGATCGCGTGGTACGACGAGGCTCCATTTACATTGAACTGCTGGCATCACTCCATCGAACGCTTCGTCACCGATTGGCCGGACGACCCCCAACCGCATGTGGTGGTCAACGACGGCGTTCTCGACCCGGCAATCGTGTTCCTGCCTGTCGGCGAGGACGAAACCTACTGCATGGCGGAGGTGATGTATCCCGGGCCGCTTACGGCTCCGCGCGCTCAAATCTCAGATGGTAATCAGTTTACGGCTGGCGCGCCAGGTTATGCCGTTGTGCGATTCGATGTGAAAGAAGATCTGCAGGGCGCACAGTGCACGAACGATCGCGTGATCGTCCGGTTTGAGGTCGTCCGGGCATACGATCACTTCGACCCCTACGATACGAATACGCAGGACGGCGTGGATGAAGGTGTGCACGCCGCGCCGATTGGCACGCAGATTGCGCACGCGGACCACGATCCCGATGCTCCATTCTTCCCGTACGGATACTTGTACGACGGCCAGCCATACGCGGTGGACGTCTACGCGGAGACCGGGCAGGTCTTCCCGGTCAACTCATCCGACATACACGGCATGCTCGAAGTGTGGTGGTTCGAAGAAGGGAATTATGTGCCGGGCACGTATTGGCCTCACCGTGTGGCGAGCTACGATTCCAGTTGGCCAACGAAGAACGAACGCGATCCGGATATTGTCATCGCATCGCGCTCCGGAGCGGGGGCGTACCCCGATGGTTCTCAGCTTTATCACGCAGGCACATTCGGTGGCGACACAGGCATTGGGGGATGGAACCCCAATGATGAGCATGCCATTCTGTTACCGATCGCCGGGGCTCTGCGGGCATTCGCGGTGCGCGACGATAACCCTTGGAACGTAAACTCCGGACACCCCTACGTCCTCGTCAAGTATCCAGAAAAATTCTGCTCCGATGGTGAGAATCCGTGCGTTGACGAAGGCGACTGCGGAAGCGGTGAATCTTGTGATCCCAATGGTCTATGGCGTATGGGTGTGCATCTGGTCGTCGCAGAGCAATCGCCGTTTTTCTTCGACTACAGTGAGTTCCCCAACCAGTCTGATCCGACGGAGACGGTGCCCGTCCTGGCGGGTCTGCCAATTGACCCCCTGTTTCCGGTCAACTTCGCCGCCGCGACGTGTCGCGCGGGAACGCCGCCGAAGCCACTTACGCAAATCCTTGGATCAGCGTTATGGGTGGATCGCACGGGCGGAATATGGGGAGTCGAGGAAACGACCGACGATTTCGTTCCCCAGCCCAGTTCCGCCACCGTGCTGCTTTGGGAAAACTGGGTGTCAGACGTGGGTTGTCAACCGTGGCGAGATTTCAACCCGGGCGATGGATCGCCGACACCGATTGTCTATCGTCCGAGTTGGCCACCCGTCCCGCCGGATTGCACCTATCCCACCGACCCGGGATGCACCCGCCCGCTCGCCCCCGGCGATAGCGTGGATCAAACCGGACAATGTGGAACAATCAGCGTCCTGCACGATAGCGTCGGTATTCGAATCATCGACCCCACACATGAAGTCTCGGTGCCACTAGCGGTCTTGCCGTCGGGCGTCGATTTCGCGTTGCTTCCACCACACTTGATCGGCGGAGAATTGGGCGGTGGAGGAGGCACCGTCCCCGATCGTGTTCGTCACGAGCTCGGCGGAGACATCTACTTCCGAGGAATCATGAGTCAGCGCGACCGAGAGCTGCTCCTGTTGCTAAGTCAGGACAGCGTTTACCAAAGCGCGATTTTCCAGTTATTCAATCTATCACGCCAACAGCTTAGCTTCCCACTCCCGGACCCCGCAGAAAAATGGGTATCCATCGGCGATCAAAGCGTCCGTCCCGGTTGGGTGACACTGGCGTTTCAAAACGACGACTCCTGCGATCCATTACCGGTGAGTACGGAGGTATGGAATGTCACCTGTCCAGGGTCTACCGGTCGCGTTCAAGCCTTTCAGCCGACCTGTCCGTTCAATGAGAAACTGGTGTTACAGCACACCATCGACGGCGGCGGGCGTCCGGAACTGCTGATCTACCAGTGGCAATGGTCGGCCGATTACGATCCAAGCATGTCCGAACTGGCCACCTGGAACGATTACAACGCGCCGACTGGGTACGCGAGCGGAATCGGTCTGCGCGAGGTGATCATCGAGGGGACGTCGCCGTTTACGCTCGCGGACTCCTGGTGGCGCGTTCGTTATCGTGGGTACATTAACTGCCTGTGCGACGGCGGCGACTGCAACCAGGGGAACGATTCCTGGCCGGCTCATTTGCTCAACGACGGAACCGCCATCAGTGAATGGTCCGATCCGCAACTGGCGGAAGGCTGGGTGAAGCGGGTCGTGCGCGGGATCAACCCGTTCGATCAACGGGTGAAAGATTTCCACGCCGGTGCGGTCAACACGTTCGTAGACATGATCGGGCAAGCGGGAGCACGATTCGAGGTGCCCGTCGCGCTCAACTGTACGCCGGAAAACATCAACGAACTGGGACTGATCGAAGTCTACGAAACCGTGCTGCGGCGGGCGCGCTCCTTCAGCATCGATGTCGGCGTCAGTTACGATCCTGCAACGCTCGCCCTGTTGCTGGTTAGTTCGAAAGTGTCGGATCTTTACATGTTGCTTGGGAATGAAGCGTTCGCCGACGCCTCGGACCCGACGCTGGGGTTGTTCGCCGAAGCTGGCGAGCCACCGCCTAGCTACGACCCGCACGCCGTGTTTGCATTCGAGAACCAAGTCGCCTCGGTCCTCGACGAAGAATTGGCGCTGCTGCGTGGGCGAAGCACGGTCCGTCCGCCCGACCTGGACGCGGAAGGTCGGATTGTCGCCACGGTTTACAACCGTCTACCGTGGAATTTCACAAGCGGAAATGGTCAGGCCGCCTACGCGAACAACTATCAAGTGACCGACGTGTTAGCCGCTCGCGAAATTTACAAGCACGGACACGGCGACGCCTACGGCCACTATCTGACCGCCACCAAAAAATTCTACGCCTTGTTGCGTCATTCCGTATTCGAGTGGATCGTGTCGACGGAATCAGTCCTGGTCGGCGGACAACCCGTTTCGGTCGGGTTCCAATACGAACGGGCCTTCGCCAAGGCGGCGGTGGCAAAGGCGCGAACCGGTGCCGCAATTACCTCGCAGACGTTCCGTCGTCTTTTCGACGCCGACCCCGCCGATCAAGGCGGCTATCCCGATACGCAGGATCCCGATCGAGCCTGGGGGGTCGCGCAATGGGCGCATCGAACCGGTCAGGGCTGTTATCTTGATTGGGTCATGGTCAACGCACTGCTCGACGATACGGATGACGACCCTACGCATGCGAACACCATTCGAAAGATCGATCGAACGACTGTCTCGGAGATCCGCGAGATCGGGGCTGCGTACAACGAGATTCAGTCCACCATGGACAAGGCATACGCCGGTCTGAACCCGCTGGGTCTGGCGGCGAACGTTGTGCCGTTCGGACTCAATCCCGGCGAGATTGAATCAGGAAAGACGCACTACGATCAGATCGTTGAGCGGGCGATCGGTGCCCTCGCCGGCGCGGTAACGGCATTCGATTACGCCAATGAAAACACGCGCCGTCTGCGCAGTCAACAGGATCGCGTAGAGGCGTTCCAGGATCTGGTCGACGATCGCGAGCGCGACTTCAACGGGCGTTTGATCGAGGTATTCGGCAAACCCTATATCGAGGACATCGGTGCGATGGGCGGCTATCCCAACGGCTATGACGGTCCCGACCTGTTGCACTTCGAATACGTTGAACCGTCCGAACTGCTCGGTCAGCGCGACGGAATCGTCGTGACCCTATTCAGTTCGTTTGAAGAGCGCAGCGTGGACCCGAACACCGGTGAGATCATCATCGGCGATCGCAACGTCACCTTTCACGTTTCCACCGACGGACTCGGACTCGTCAAACCATCGCAGTGGAGCACACGGCCCGAGGTTGGTGAGATTCAACTCGCCCGGTTCGAGGTGTTGCAGACAATTGGACGCTTCAAGCAAGCGCTAGAGAATTACGAAGCTCAACTAGACGACATTCAGAGGCAATCGGATCTGATCGCCTCGCGTTTTGCTCTGGACGCGGAGATTCTCAAACTGGTTCGCGTCGGAATCGACACGCAGATCGCCCTCCAGAATGAAATCGCCAACGCGCGAAAGGACCAGTTGCGTGTCCGTAGATCCCAAATGTCGATTCGCAGCTACGCCGCCGCTGCTGCGGAGGCGTTGCCGACCGCCAACGGACTCGCAAATGACATCACTTCGGTAGCGCGCGCTGCGATCAAAGCCGGGGCACAAGGCATCGCGGACTTCATTGAGTCCGATTATACCGATGGGAACCTGGATGAGCTGCGCACGCAACAAGACCTCACCGTTGCTGCGGCGGAGCAGCAATTGACCATCACCGGATGGGAACAGGTCGCGCAGGCCGAGCAGCAGATTCGGGCGTTGGAGCAACTGGTCCGGCGTCTTCCGTCAATGCGCCTGGAGCTTCTGATGCTCACCGAAGCCGCCAACCAGGCGACGGGGCGTTACCACTCCGCCGTCGGTCGGGGGCTGCGATTGTACGAACAGCTCATCGCCTTCCGCCAGAAAACGGCACGCGACATATCGCAGTATCGTTATCGCGACATGGCGTTCCGCGTATTCAGAAACGACGCACTGCAAAAGTACCGTGCGCAGTTCGATCTGGCCGCCCGCTACGCTTTTCTGGCAGCGCGGGCGTACGACTACGAGACCAACCTGCTCGGTTCGGATCAGCAGGCCGGTCGCACGTTCCTGTCCGACATCGTTCGCGAACGAGTGCTCGGCGTGGTCAACGGCGGTGTGCCGCTGATCGGCAACGGCCTGGCGGGTCGCCTCGCGGAACTGAACGCAAACTGGGTAGCACTTAGACCCCAACTCGGTTTCAACTCTCCGGACGAAATCAACCGGACCTTCAGCCTGCGATGGGAGATGTTCCGAAAGCCCAACTCCGTGGCATATGACGCCGAATGGCGAGAGATCCTATCGAGCTTTCGCATCGACGACCTTAACACGCTACAGGAGTACAATCAGTTCTGCCAACCGCTTCAGCCCCCGGTACCGAACAACCCGGCCATCGTTATTCCAATCGCAACGACGGTACAGTCTGGGTTGAACCTCTTCGGATGGCCATCAACCGGCGACGCGACGCTGCCGTCCGATCGCTTCGCGATCAAGCTGCACTCACACGCCGTGCGATTCTCCAGCTATCCGGGATTCCCGCTGAACCAGCAGGTCAACGTCTACTTGGTTCCGGTCGGGGCGGATATCATGCGTACGCCGTCCTGTCCGGAGGCACCGACGCGTCAATGGCACCTGCTGGATCAAACGCTGCCGATTCCGTTCCCCATTGGAACGCAAGACCTCGACACCGCTGGCTGGTTGCCGTGGGACGCGCTGGATGGCGGGTCAGCGGCGATGGTCCGGCGACGTTTGATTCCCACAACGGCCGCTTGCGCGTTCGGCGATCCGCAGTGTATGGACGTAAGCTTCAAGCTTACCGGGCGATCGATCTGGAACACGCGATGGTTACTCATCATTCCCGGATCGGAGTTGCTCGGTGCCAATCCATCGCAAGGCATCAACGTCTTCATCAACGGGGCCAGCCAATTCAGTACCGGCGTGCGGGACATCAAGTTGGTTCTCACCAGCTACGGTTACAGCGGGTGTATCTTTTCCACAGCCCAGGAATGAGCGAGATTCGGCGAGCGACACGCGCGGGAGCACAACAAGGGTAGGCACCGCTCACCCAACAATGGTACGGTGCAAGAATCAAGGCCGGTCCGACTTGGCGGGCATCCGGTCTCGCAATGACATCCAAGGAGGAGTTGCTCTCATGCCGCCGAAAACGCTGGTGTTGCGCCGACGGGTCAGGATTGCCGCACACTCGATTGCATTCCTGGCGTACACCGTGGGGCCTTTGTGTGTCGCATCACAAGACAAGAGTGGCGTATCCCCGTCGACCATTTCCCGCCCCGCCGGGCCCGGTTCGCTCGAAGGTCTCGGAGATGCGTTTCAACCGGCGCTCAACACCGGCACCGCCCGATACGACTATCCATTCAAACTGCCCGCGGGCGTGGGCAAGGCGTCACCGTCGCTGACTCTGTACTACGACAGCGGACTGGGGTTCGGCCCCGCTGGAATCGGTTGGACGTTCGACCTCGGAAGCATCCGCCGACAGACGGACAAAGGCGTCCCGCGATACATCGACACGGCTAAACCGGGCCAATGGCCGGACCGGTTCCTCGGCATGGACGGCGAGGAACTCGTTCCTTTGCAAAACGGTTATTTTCTGGCGAAGATCGAGGGCGGCTTCGTTCGCTACCGGCGCGTCGGCGATGGGTGGGAAGCACACGCTAAAGACGGCACGAAGTTCGAATTCGGCCTGGCCGACACCGGACGTCTTTCGGATACGACCGGCAAGAACGTCTATCGTTGGTGCCTCGAGCGACAGACCGACACGAACGGCAACGTCGTGATGTACTCCTTCATTCGCCCGAGTGCCGAAGACCGACAGCTATACCTCAGCGAAATCCGGTACGGTCCCGGATCGCCGCCCTGGCAGCACAACTACTCGGTAAAGCTTGTCTACGACGCCCGACCTGACCCGCGAACGGATTATCGCAGCGGGTTCAAAGTGCGGACAACGAAGCGGCTGATGCGCGTGGACGTGTGCTACGACGACACGCTGATCCGTCGGTACGAGCTCGGCTACGGAGCCCACCCGCACTGGTCGCTGTTGACCACGGTAACGCCAGTCGGTGCAGACGGAACCGATACGCTGCCGACCACGACATTCGGGTACGCCGTATTTGATCCGGGCGATCCCGGCACACCGGTTTCGGCGCTCGGACATCTTATCGGTTCGATTAACGAGCCGCCGACGGTGTTTGATAATGCTAAGATCGACCTGATCGACCTCAACACCGACGGCTTACCCGACCTGCTTTCGACGGAACTGGGGCATGCCGTTTACCTTAATCGGGGTGTTCGTGAGATTGAATCGGGATTGTCAGCGGTGCTTTGGGAGGGACCGCTTCCGGTCGACGCGGCGGACGAGTCAGCACTGAATCGCGATCTTTCGCAAAGCAACATCCACCTCGCCGACATGACGGGTGATGGACTCGCAGACCTGGTGGCGACGGAACCATTACTCGTGCAGTTCTATGAGAATCGCGGCACAGCGGGATGGGGTCCGGTGCGATTAATGTCCGTGGAACAGTCTCCGCCGCCCGCGCCGTTCGGACAGGATGCGGCGCGCGTCCGCACGGTCGATTTGGACTTCGACAAGCGGATGGACATTCTCAGGAGCGAATCCGGTGCCTATTCCGCGTGGTTCAATCTGGGAAACGGGCGGTACAGCGACGAGATCATCCTCGACGGCGCCTTCCACAACGGTCAGTTCGTGGATTTCGCCGACCGCGGCGTGGATCTAGCCGACGTTAACGGCGACCGCCTCAGCGACATCGTCAAAATCACGGCGATCAGCGTCGTCTATTTCCCGAGCATGGGGCTCGGACGCTTCGATAACGGGATTGAAATGTTCCTCCCAGACCGCGCGCTGGACGACTTCCCGGATGGCAACCTGTCGCGGGCGAAGATGACTGACATCAACGGCGACGGATTGGCCGATCTGGTTGTCGAACGCGCCCAGGGAAGCGATCTGTGGTTCTGGCTTAATCTCGGAAACGAAACGCTGGCTCCTTCGCGCAGGGTCACCGGCCTTCCAGCGGCATCGGCATCCGCCGCGGTACGCTGGGCGGACGTCAACGGCAACGGAACGACGGACTTGGTTTACGGCGACTCTTCGCTCTTTGACTCGAAGATGCAGGCGGTTGATCTGGCCGTTTTGATCGCCGGATCGCCCACGCTCAACGCGCTGATATCGATCGACAACGGATACGGACGACGCACGACAATCGAGTATCGCAGTTCGACCCGGTATTACTTGGACGCGTTCGAAGCGGGCAACCCCTGGACCACGTCCGTCCCCTTTCCCGTGCAGATCGTATCACGCACGCTCACCTCCATCGGGTTGAATCTGGATGGGTACGCCGATGAAGGACCCAACGGCGACATCTACCTCAGCGAATTTGTCTATCGCGACGGTTACTACGACCCACTGGAAAAACAGTTTCGGGGTTTTGGGTTCGTCAAAAAGATCGAACACGGTGATGAACGGTTCGGGGGCTCCCAATCCCCCACACTAGTCACGCGGATAGCCTTTCACACCGGAGCCCCGGACGGTATCGACAACGACCAGGACGGTATAACCGACGAATTCGACCTCTGGACGGGGCGTGAGGAGGAAGTGCTCAAGGGTGTCGAACTATGGCACGAACGCACGACCCTACCCGATGATCCTGCGGACGACGGCGATCTCGCGGACGACGCCGTCGTGTTCGATCGCGTGGTCAGCGGTTGGACCGTGCGAGACCTATGCACGTCCGTCGGTGGCGCGCTACCTCTTGCGTTTTCGCCGGGCTACCAAACCGACGACGACTACGACCGACTTGTTCGTCAGGCAGTGAAAACGCGTGAAGAGACCACGTTGATCGAGCGCGAATCCGATCCGGAAGCGTACAAACGACTGGAGAAACGATTCGACCTCGATGTGGTCGGTAACACGGCGTTTGAACAAGATATGGGTGATCTAAGCGACCCGAACGACGACCTTTACACGGTGTATGCGTACGCCCGCAACGAACCCGCGTGGATTGTCGACCGCGTAAGCCGAGTCGTTCAACGTGCAAGCGACGCGAACGGCCCGTTCGTTTCCCAAACCAGAAGCTATTACGACGGCCCCGTGTTCGTCGGACTTCCTCTCGGACAGGTGGATGTTCGGGGCAACCTCCACCGTAGCGAAGCGCTCATCTCCGACGGCCCCCTTCCGAAGCTCACACAGCGATCGCTTTTGCGCGGTGATCCGCGCGACCCGGACGGAAGCGTCGATACGGTGCGACAGCAATGGGACCAATACGGCAACGTCGTCGTCAGACTCGACGCCAATGCGACGTTGAACGCGTCAGGACAGCCCGACGGGGAAGGCCACGAACGACGAATCGAATACGACGCGCTACTCCATCAGTTTCCGATCAATGAAACGATCGTCATCGGCGGCGTTGAAGATGATCTCCGCATCAATGCCAGTTACGACTACCGTTTCGGCGTGCCGCTGATGGTGTCGGACTTCAACGGCAATGTCACGCGATACACCTATGACGCGTTTGGGCGACTGGAACGGGAGTTCGTTCCCGGCGACGACCCCGCCCAACCGACACGCCGATATGTCTACAACTGGCGTGCGCCGGTCAGCGGCACCACAACTATCACGCACACCGTAGATGGTGATTCGCCGGACGTAGTCACGACGTAGTACTTCGACGGACTCGGGCGATCGCTGGGAACGTACGAGGCAGGCGGGCCGGTAATGAACGGAGTAACACACTACAACCCCCGAGGTCAGGCGTGGCGCGCGTTTCAGCCCTATTTGGGTGAACCCCGCGACAAAAACGGTGCGTGGCAAATGCCTCCGTCCTCTGCGCCCGCGTCGGAATGGGCCTATGACGCGCTGGGTCGTAGTGTGGAAGTCCGAACGCCGCCGGACGACGACGGCGTTCGCGCTCGGCGCACGACGCAGTACAAACCACTTATGGTCATCGAATCGGACGGCGAGGACAACCTTCCCGGCGGTCCGCACGCCGACACCCCCAAGACGCTGGTCCACGACGGAATGAACCGGCTGATCGAGGTGCGCGAAATCGAAGCGTTGTCCAACGCGGACTCCGGAACGTTCATCACCCGATACCGATACGCGCTGCCCAATCTTCTGGCAGAGGTTGAAGACGCCAAAGGAAACGTCAAGTACATGCGTTTCGACGCGTTGGGGCGCGAAATCTTCATGAACGATTGTGATCGCGGGCACATGACCAATACCTACGACGCTGTCGGAAACCTGCTCTCGACGGTCGACGCGAAGAGCCAGCGCATCGAATACACGTACGACGGCGCGAACCGACTGCTGAGCGAGGACTACATCGACAATGCGAGTCCACTCAGTCTCCATCGCACGCCCGACGTGGCGTATCACTATGATCGACCCAGCGTCGATTACCCATGGCTCGCCAACACACGCGGGCAGTTGGCGTGGGTTGAAGATCTCACCGGCACGACCTACCACGGCTTCGATGCTCGGGCCTACGTGGAACGGCTCATTAAACGCATCAACCAGGCGGACGGTACGATGCGGGACTTCACCACCGCGACCCTTTCGGACAGTCTGGGGCGCGAATACCAGACGAACTACCCGGACGGCAGCGTCGTTCGCCGGTGTTATGACGAGCGCGGATTGCTTCATGCGATTCCGCGCTTTGTCGACGCGATTGCCTATCGAGCGTCGGCGAAGAAGGAAACGTGCGCCTATGCCAACGGCGTAACCACAACCTACACCTACGATCCCCGATTGCGGCTGACCCGTATCGTCACGGCGTCGACATCGGAAACGCTGCAACGCCTGAGCTACAGGTACGATCAATCAGACAACGTCGTGGCCATCGCCGACGGACGAGCGCTGCCGTCCGGCGACCCGCGTGTCCAGACTGCGCAGTTCGAGTTGGATAATTCCTACCGATTGCAGCGGGCGATCGGCGACGGATATGGAATCATTGAGTACGACTACGATCGACTCGGAAATATGGTCACGAAAATCAGCCCGGACATTGCCGACCCGCTCGTGGACATGGGAACGATGCACAGCGGCGGCACCATGGGTACATCCGGCCGGATTGGTCGCAGCGCCGTTGATCCGCCGGGTCCGCACGCAATCACAACCATCACGGGAGCGGTGCCGCGCACGTTCGCGTATGATGCCAACGGCAACATGACCGCCCAGGACGCCGACCTTCTGACGTTCGATTTCAAGGATCGTTTGGGGCAATTCGCCAAGGACGGAAAAAACACACGATATTTCTATGACTACACCGACCGACGAGTAATCAAGCGCGTTGACGGGCGGCAGACCACTTATATCAGCAAGCTCAGCGAGATTCGCGACGGCGAGATGATCCACTATGTTTTTTCCGACGGCAGCCGCGTCGCCCGGTTCGAGGGATCGCTCGCCCCGCCGGCGGAGATCACGCAGCGAGTCCATCTGCGAACGGGTTGGAACCTTATCAGCTTTCAGGTCGATCCCGGCGTGTCCGACCCCGGCGCTCTCTTGCTCGACATCGCCGATTCAGTATCGGCGGTGTTCGGATATGACGACCATGCGTTTATATCGTGGAGCCCCGGCGCGGAGAACAACACACTCGCGGCGTTCTTGCCCAACCGAGGTTACTGGTTCCGCATGACCGGACCCGCCGAGTTGACGCTGACGGGATCGCTTCACACTGCCACCGACGACGACCCGAGCGAAGGCTGGCAGCTCGTGGGAATTTCCGGTCTGGTGCCGCGCGATCGTCCGTCAACGCAACTTACATTTCCCGATGCCGATTCGGTCTGGACCTATGCGGGTGACAAACTCGGGTGGCGTGTGATGCACCTTAACGAACCGTCACTGGTAAGCAATATGAACGCCACATCGACTGGATTGGGGTATTGGGTGCGCCCGCGCGGTCTCGCGGCGAGCAACGGTATCGCGCCACCCGATGTGAAAGCGGCGTTCTATCACGCGAACCACATCGGCTCGACGAACGTGATGAGCGATGAATCATCCGCTCTGTCAGCGGAAACACTTTACTATCCGTTCGGCGCGTCACGACACGAGTTCCGCCCGCCTGGTGGTGAACCGGTCGAACCGAATTATCTCTTCGGCGGTAAAGAACGCGACGTGGAATCTGGCCTGCACTACTTCGAAGCGCGCTACTGCAACACCGATTCCGCCCGATTCGTCTCATCCGACGCCTCCATCTCCGAAGATCCGACGCCATATCTACCCACACCGCAAGCAATGAACCTCTACGCCTACGCCCTCAACAATCCTTTCCGTTTTGGCGACCCAACCGGAAACGATCCGGTTCCTGGAAATGAAGAAGTCAAATCCGCCGGCGGGTTCATGGACATCTATGGTGCCATAACTGCATTTGTTACCGAGAAGGCTGCATCTCAAGCCGTACAGGCTGCCCCGACTCTTGTACCGGTTCGCCCAAACACCGCAACCGTCAGACTCGCCGGGCGACTGAAGGCCGCAGCGCCGGTAACGGGGTTTGTCGGAAACGTGCTTGGAGCAGCTGGCGTCTCCCTGTCGTTGTTGGAAGCTGCCGAAGGGGCGTTGGGCGGCGAAGCTGACAAGGTCGTTGGCGGAATCGCCGACGCTAGCGCCGGCGTCTATAGCATGGCCGCCGGACTGCCGGGCGTCGTGTTCGGTGGTGGATACGCCGTCGGCGGAATCGCTGCAGGCCAAATCGACAAAAACACGGGTTGGTATGACAAGGCGGCTGCGCACGGTCGTGCCACCGAGCAGGTCGTGGCCGACATCACCGGCAATGAAACGGTGGGCACGGTCGCCGGAGCGGTCATCGCAGGCGCGCAGAGCATCAATCCTTTTCGATTTGTCTGGGACCCTGATGTCGATAGCGATTGACCGCGCCGCTTGAACAAAACGACCGATGACTCAGAGAAGTAACAGAGCGTTGCAACGATCGTGCGTGACCGCAGTCATGGTCGTGTGCTGTTCCACGATCGTCGCCCAAAGCGCGCCGCCGACCAACGCGATCGTCGTGTTTTACCACCCGGATCATCTTGGCTCGATCAATCTCACGACCGATGCCGCCGGCAGCCTCATCTCGGAGACGGCGTACTATCCCTACGGTACGTTGCGGCACGAACGTGCCGAGCCGCCGGATTCGTCCGGTCCCCGCTATCGCTTCAGCGACAAGGAGTGCGACGACGAAAGCGGTCTGCATTATTTCGAGGCGCGATACTACAACGCCCCAATCGGTCGGTTCATCTCCTTCGACAACGGGGCAAAGCGCGTCGACGTGACCGGACCCTACGCCTACGGGCGAAATAATCCACTCACCTATACCGACACACGCGGTACCGACCCGACCCATGTTGCGGAAGACGCATCGACCGGCGAGAAAACCAAGGCCGACTTCGAGGCAATCGTCACGCACACTGTCGTGGGCGTTCCCAAGGCGGTCACCGAAACCAACACAACCGCGCAGGGGATCGCGGTCAGCAAGGGACCGTTCTTCATCTCGCCCGATCCCGACACGCGAAACAAGGCGGCAGGAGAGTTCGCAGGTCACACGGCCGGCACCTTCGGCGAGAAGGGCGTTGAGAATCTCGTCGACGAACTGACCCAGCACGCTCACATCGGTGTAATGATCGCGCTCGGGGCATCGTACGGGGGCCTCGCATACGGGTTGGCGCTCTCCGATACCGATTTTCCCGTGCCGATCCCCGGTATACCCGTGGCCGACAATTTCGAGCTGAAACCCTCAATCGATCTGTCGCCCATAAACGGCGAGGAGGACAAACTTGTGCCGGGTTTCGG
>JAJRSR010000074.1 GCA_024278695.1 Planctomycetota bacterium
AGTCAGAGCCGACCGCGACTTGACCGAGTGACGCCACTTGATAAACTGCTCGCCTCGCGAGAGCGCGATCCCCGATAGCTCAATTGGTAGAGCGAGCGGCTGTTAACCGCTAGGTCGTAGGTTCGAGTCCTACTCGGGGAGTCACCTAAAGCCCTGCAAATTAATAACTTGTGGATTTTCCTGTCGGCAACGGCACCTCACCCGGCCTGTGCAACCATATGGTCGGGAGTCCTGGATAAATGGTGCTTGGCTTATGCCCACTAATGAAAACTGAGTACGATACGCCGCTTATCTCCTACAGGCACCTTGAAACGAGTTGCGGTTATCCAGTAGGATAGCCCTCTTGAGGATGGGAGTATCACCGGCGGATGGATCGGCCCTTGGGCCGGAGACCGCTTCACTTCACCGAGCATCTCCTAGCTACAAAGTTCGTTCGTGCCACGCGGGTGACAGTCGCGCTGGCGACCCGACATCCGGACGACCCCGCTGACACCAGAACGAGCCTACGGATCGGTTCCAGGAGTCTGATCACGCGGAGTGTCTCTCATGACAAGACGGCGCAACCTTGCATGCCGCATGATTGCAAACGGCCGGCTCAACGTGCTTAGGTTTTGCTCGCACCCTAGTAGCTTCTGGCATGCGGGCGTTGTGGGGTGTCGGGCTCACTTTGACACCTTTGTCAGTTTCTCTTCTGATGCGCCGACCCACGCCGCGCGTGCGAACCATTCTCGCAGACCCTCAAACGAGCGTCGCGTCTGTGTTGTGGTTTGCGCGCACGTCGTTTGGTTTCGGCGGGAGGTTGTTGCCATGACTAAGCTCCGTTGTCTGCCGTTGTTTGTTTCCACTTTCAGCGTGATCGTGCTGGGATCGCCGCCGATCACGAGTTCCCATCGCGATACTACCGCGCTACAACCACGCACGAGCACTCGTACTCCGGTACCCGAACGTGTGCTTCCGCACACTATTCCGATCATGAATGCAACGCCGGACGACAGACACACTGTTCAAACAATGGAGCCGTTAACCGCGTCGGACCAGCGTACCTCAGTAGGGGCAATGGGATCCGGTCATGCTAACGCGAACAAATTGGCGCGTACCCTGGGGTGCTATTGCGGCATCGACACCGAAGGCCAGGATTTTTGTTTCCTCGATGAAGAGTGCGTTAACGTAACCGCATGCCGAAGCAGCACGGAGTGTCCATCAGGGTTCCGATGTGTCGCGAACAACTGCTGTTCGACACCACTGGACTTCGCGTGTTTTCTGGCCTGCACGAGTCCCAGTTCGTGCAACAACGGAAACAGTTGTAGCACGGTATTTGAATCCTGCAGCTTGAGCCAAAGTAACGACCTCTGCGGGGACGCGCAACTTATCAACTCAGTATCAACAACGGGCTCGACCGTGGGCGCAACCACCGATCTTGCAACGGATTGTCCGACTACCCCCGACGGTCCGGGCGTCTGGTACAGGGTTGTCGGTACCGGCAGCACTATGGCAGCATCCACCTGCAGTGAGTTTAACTCGAACCCCGATACTGAAATTAGCGTCTTTTGTGCGGGCTGCGAAAACCTGAGGTGTGTGGCCGGCAATGACGACGAATGTGCATTGTATTCAGGGCTTCTTTCAACCATAAGATGGTGCTCCGAACTTGGTAGAGAGTACCTGATCCTGGTTCACGACTTCAGCGCCACCAGCGGCAGCGGTGGATTCACACTGAACGTCTGGGACGACAACATAACCTGTACCACGCCGCTGGACTGTGCGGTCCCTCCCCCTCACGACGACTGCGGCGGTTGCCTACCCGTCACGACCGGTGTGCCATTCAACGGCTCGACGGCCGATGCCACTGGTACGGATGTTACTTCGTGTACGGTCACCGATACGGCCGACGTGTGGCATTGCTGGACGGCCGATTGCACCGGAGAGGCAACGTTCAGCCTCTGCGGTAGCACCTTCGATACGAGTTTGGCAGTCTACGACAATTGTAGCGGACTCGAACTGGGCTGCGACGATGACGGTTGCAGCCTGACGACTCAGTCGGAGCTCAGGCTCAACGTCACATCCGGAACGCCGTTCTGGGTTCGCGTGGCCGGGTACCAGGGCGCTACTGGCGACTACGAACTGAAAGTGACATGCACACCGGAAACCGGTGCTTGTTGCGATGGGTTGACAGGAGTTTGCCAGGACGGCACAGCGGCCATCGACTGCCAGACCCCCAGCCGTTTTGCTGCGAACACATTGTGCGCCGACCTGATTCCGCCTTGCGCTACACCGGTTTCAGCATGCTGTAGTCCCGATGGGCGTTGTACGGAATCTTCGGCGGCAGATTGTCGCAATCAAGGCGATACACCACAAAGCACGGGTACGACCTGCCTGAGCTTGACCTGTCCACGAGACTGCGTGTCGTGCGATCCCAGCAGCACGATGGAAGGTGAGGCAAACTGCGGCCTCCCCATCGATTCGGTGAACGGCGGCTGCAATACCAGCCCACCTCTTTTTTCGAGAATCGGATGCGGCGAGGTCTACTGTGGAACCGTGAGCCGCGTCGATGACACGCGAGACACCGACTGGTATGCGGTTGAAGTGGCGGAGCCGACACGTTTCACGTGGACCGTCACGTCTGAATTTGATGCCGTCATTGGTCTCGCTGCCACGGATCCGCCGGGAACGGGAATCTGCGCCGATAGCACAGGAAGCCTCGATCCTTTTGTCATGCCCGCACTATGCACGACTGGTTCGGTATCGACGTGCTTGCCACGCGGCGCGTACTGGTTCTTTGTGGCCCCGGACTTCACGGCATATATCGACTGTGGCGCGGAGTACGAAGCGACGCTGACCTGCGAACCATGTCGGCTCGGTGCGTGCTGCGTCAACGGCACATGCGTCGGAACCACGGAACAACTCCCCTGCCTGAATGCGGGTGGCGCTTGGTCTCCGGACGCAAACTGCGACACCTCCGTCTGCCCGGAAGCCTGTTGCCTTCCAAACGGCGGATGCGTGGATGTGCCGCCGGTCGAGTGCCTTCAACGCTTGGGCGTCTCGCGAGGATCGGGCACAAACTGCGGACTGCCTGCTGATCTTGATGGGAATGGCGGTGTGAGCCTCAGCGATTGGGCTTCGATCCCTGCGTGCATGGGTGGGCCGGCAATGCCTGTCGGTACGACGTGCGTCATCGCTGACCTTAACTGTGATGGTATCGTTGACCTGAAAGACGCGAGAGCGTTCCAAACCTCATTCGGCCCTTGAGCTTGTAGCATGAGATGAGCCACAAGATGGACGGCAATCATTGGAGCGGGTCGCGGGCTTCAACGCCTTGCCTAAGCCCGAAGCAATCTTAGCCCGTTGAAGGTCACGACGAGCGACGCGCCGGTATCTGCGGCGATGGCCATCCAGAGGTTGGTCATGCCAACTACGGCCAGCCCCGCGAAGAGCACCTTGACCACAAGAGACAGGGTGATGTTCTGAACGATGATCGCCCGCGTGCGGCGGCTGTGACGAATCAGCCAGGGCAGCTTACGTAGGTCGTCCGTCATGAGCCCGATGTCGGCCGTCTCAAGCGAAGCATCCGTACCGCCGCCACCCATAGCGATTCCAACGTGCGCAGCTGCCAGCGCGGGCGCATCGTTGATCCCGTCACCGACCATGACGATATGCTTCCCCTTCGCCCTGTAGCCCTCTATGGCTCGCACCTTGTCAGCAGGTAGCAACCCGGCTTCGTATTCGGTCACACCGCATTCTTGTGCCACGGCTTTGGCGGTTCCTTCATTGTCGCCGGTTAGCATCAGCACCGTCGAGACGCCGCACGCGCGTAGCGCCTCGACGCTCTCTCGCGCCGCCCCACGCGGGGAATCTGCCAAAAGAAACACCCCCAGTGGGCCATCCTCAGAACTCAACGCGACCACGGTATGGTGGCAGTCCTCATGCTCCAGCATGGCTTCGTGGACCTCGGGCGTACAGCTATTTTCCTCTTCGAAGAACCGATGGTTACCGATCCGATAGGCCTTTCCATCAACCTGCGCCTTAGCACCTCTTCCGGATATGGCCACGTAGTTGTCGCACGGCGGTGCCACGACGCCCTGATCCCGCGCGTGGGCGACGATGGCTTTGGCAATCCAATGTTCGCTGCGTTGTTCCACGGCGGAGGCCAATTCAAGCAAGTGGGATACCGACGTACCGTTGATCGGGATGACCTGTTCCACGATGGGCCGACCGCAGGTTAAGGTTCCGGTCTTGTCGAACGCTACAACCTCGGCCTTCCCCACCGACTCCAAATACTCG
Organism: Planctomycetota bacterium; assembly: GCA_024278695.1. Lineage (GTDB taxonomy): Bacteria > Planctomycetota > Phycisphaerae > UBA1845 > UBA1845 > JAJRSP01. Next base: position 4,276 of record JAJRSR010000074.1, read on the forward strand.
CCGCCTTTTATTAAAACCCCGTTTCGAGCGGCGGACGCCAACCCACTAACGATCGTAACGGGCGTTGAAATCACCAACGCACACGGGCAAGCAATAACCAGCAACACGAGCGACCGGTACAGCCAGGTTCCCCAATCGCCCCCCCATACGAGCGGCGGAAGCACACACACCAGAATCGCACCAACGATAACAGCGGGCGTGTAGTAACGAGCGAAGCGATCGACGAAACGCTCCGATGGGGAGCGTTTCCCCTGGGCTTGTTCGACCAGACGAATAACACCGGCCAACACCGAGTCGTCGGCCGGTTTCGTCACGTCGATGATCACAGCCCCTTCCTGATTGATCGTACCGGCGAAGACATCGTCGCCAACGGCCTTATTCACCGGCATCGACTCTCCGGTGATCGGAGCCTGGTTGGTGGAAGTATGCCCCTCGATAACGCGTCCGTCGAGCGGGAACTTCTCGCCGGGTTTGACGATCACACGATCACCGATGACGACCGTGCTTGCGTCAACTTCAACCTCGTGCCCGTGCTCTTTTTGGACGCGGGCGGTGGGTGGCGCCAGCTCCATCAAAGCCTGGATCGCTCTCCTTGCCCGGCCAACGCTCCAACTCTCTAACCAATTGGAAAGCATGAACAGGAAGGCGACGGTCGAGCCCTCAAACCATTCGCCAAGCCCAATAGCCCCAACAACAGCGACGGACATCAACACATTCATGTCCAACTGGAAACGCCCGACGGCGCGGAATGCCTTGGGCGCAATATGCCACCATGCCGCAGCAATCGCCATTGAATAGGCAATGGCAGCGGGCCACGTCGTGTTGTGGAAAGCGGAAGCAGGAACCAACGCCAAGACAAGCCCAGCCGCAGTGCCACACCCCGACGCCACAGTCAGCCATAGCGCTATCCGCTCCCCCCCGGCTTGACTGTCGGGTGGCGCAGCAGAATCAACAACCGGTGTCGCGCTCAAACCCGTGGTCTTTACGATCGAGATGATTTGGTCGGGACCAACGGTAGACGGATCGAAATCAACCGTCATGGTGCCGCGCATCAGATTGAACGATAGATCGACAATACCCAATTGCCCGTCGAAGCCACGTTTGAGGTCCGCAATCTCATCGGGACAGTCCATGCCGCGCACCGTCAGCTCAATCGATTCAGACAAGACGTCGACCTCCCTTCGACAACGCAGCCGCCGCAACAGGCCCATCCACGGCGTCCGCGCGACACAAACCTCGACCCGACTCTATACGAATCTCAAGTAATGTCTGTTCTTCTGCCACAAACGAAACCACACGTTCTTCGGAAGACCCTCTGGAATCTGGTCTATGGTCATTCATGGTACCATTCACTGAGGTAGGCCGATAGACTGATTGGTTCCGAGTCACGGACGGAGTGAAACCGTTTTGTTGGCAATCCAACCAACCGGAACGCTCGGGGCTATTGGGGCGTGCTCAAATCGGCACAGATGACGCGACGACTGACAACTTGATCGATGTAGAACAGCTTGCGCAGACGGAACGTCCGATGAAAAGTCCTACGCAACCCCTGCCGTCGACAGGGTTTTAGCTGGCTTGGTGTCATATCGGCCATACTTCTCGACCGCGCGGATCAACGCACCGATGCCATCGAGGGATACGTCGAACGGAATCTCGGGACCTTGGTTGGCAAGAATGAAGCCGTAGCCATCTTTCGCCTGGTTGATAGCGGATTTCGCCTGCAACTCAATCCGGGCGGGAGACCAGCGACGCATCATCATGTTATTGACGTTTCCAATGAGACCGACGCGGCCCTTGACGCGTTTCTGGCACTCGACGAGATCATCCTCCTGCCCCACGAGGAGTCCGACGGCACCAATGTCGGCGCAGGCGTCAATGAAAGGTTCGATCCGCCCCACCGCCTCATAGGCGACCATGCCCCCAGCTGCCCCGATTGTTGATTTGATCACGGGCAGCGCAAGGTCCTCGAAGACGCTGCGTTGGATCATCGTGGCTGACGCCATTCCGTCGGCTAAGATCACCACGTGCGCACCGGCTTTATGCTGAACATCAACCCAGTCGATCACGAACCGCGTGCAGACATCCATCAGGTGTTTGTAATACTTCCTGCGGAGTTCCGGCGTGAACAGCAACCGCATCCAGGCCGATGTCCCCATCAACATGCTCGGCAGGCTGAAAGGCGCGATGGCCGCACCGATGACGACCTTCTCCGTCCCTACCGCGGCCGATAGTGCGGCGATCGTGTCGCGCGTTTTACGCAACATCGGTGATTTCATCGGGTCCGGTACCGCGAGGTTGGGGATATCTTCAAAATTGTGAAGGAGCATGCCCTCGACAGCAGGCGTACTGTTTACGTAATGATGTTTGAGGCCAATACCAAACGCGGTGACGTCCTGGATCACATTGGGGATACCGGCCACGCCATCGGGGATGCCGTCGAACATTTCGTTGATCTTGACCTGCGCCTCCGCGATGCGTTTGGCGGGCATGGCAAAATACTCTTCGACGGTGCAACCGTAAACCAACGCACCTTGCATGAGCGGCACGGGGAAAACGGGCACGCGATCTGGCGTACCATGCTCACTCTTGCCGAAGGTCAACGCGGCCAAGACTCGTTGGATCGAGTTCATCGATTGGATCCTTCACTGAGCGGGCCGTACTGGTAGATTTGCTGCACCAGGCTTACCATGTCGCTCGCTGCTGTGGCGACGTAGTCGGCCTTGACCTCGTTGGCAAATTCGCTGTCCACGACGAAACAGGCACCGCCTGCCACGATTTTGGTTCCAGTGTAGCCTCGCTGGTTCAACACTTCGCGGAGTTTCGTGATTTCCTTCGCAGATTCAATCAGCAATGATGATACGCCAACAACGCGGGCCTTGCTCTTGGCCACGGCATCGGCAAACTTGGATACTTCCGCACCGAGCCCAACGTCGATCACCTCAATTCCCGATGCCCGCAGGAAAAGGCCAACCATTTCACGACCCAGGCTGTGGTAATCCCCTCGAGCGTTTCCGATCACCACCTTCATGCCGGTGCGTGCTGGAACGGTGATCTTCGGTTCGAGGAAGGCCAATGCCCGCTCGACGGCTAAGAAGTTGAGGTAGTAGTCGCCGACGGAGACGTGCTTATATTTCTGTCGTGCGTTGGCCGACTGAACCGCTTTCCCTACGGCGTCGAGGCAGTGAACCGGATCAATACCGTGATCGAGAAGCCCCTGGAGCATGGTCTCCACGGGCGTGTCGGAACCAGCCACCATCTCATGCGTAAACAGATCCGTGAACTCCTCAAGCGAACTGGTGATCTCACCATGTGTTGCATTCGAACCCGTTGCCCTACGGATCGCACCGTGGATACTTCGCACGTTGCGTTCCACGTTTCCCACGGCGACCTGGATCATCTGGTTGTGACCGATGGCACTACGAGCCTGCGATAGCGGGTCTAGGAACTGATCGAGCTCCTCAACCATGTCAGGAAGGACGCGCCCTTGGATAAGTAGCGCCTCATTCGTTTCGACCATGGCGTCAACGGCCTGTTCCTGCTCCCGGCTTCGCTCGGTCTCTACCGAGACGATGCTGCAAGCCTGCGACACATGTCGCGCGACCTCCGCAACGGCACATTGGATGGATCGTGATTCGTCCTTGATGCTCACAGCGAGTTTGCCGACTTCTTCACTGACAACAGCGAAGCCTACGCCAGCCGCTCCAGCCCGTGCAGCTTCGATCCGCGCGTTGAGGGCCAATAGCGAAGTCTGCTGGGCAAAGGCGTCGATTGTTTCGGCCACATTTTCGATCGAACGGCTGCTGGCGGTGAGTTGGTCCAACGTCTTGCGAAGATCGGCCAGTGACGCGATCGATGCTTCGAGAACCTCGCGCGTCTGTTGGCACGCATCCAACGAGGACTGGCATCCGGTTCCAACCTCACCCGCCACACGGATCAGCCCGCTGTTCACCAGAGCGAAGGCAGCGTCTAGCCCCTCGCTTTGAACTGCTCGAAGACAATCAGAAACAGCCTGGGATGATGATTCAATGTCGCGTAGGAAATTGATCTGGTGATAGAGTTCCGTCGCAGCGCGGTCTAGCTTCTCAGCCTCCGGCTTGACGGCTCGTGTATCCTGTTGCACACAGGCCAAAGGCATGTGGTCTCTCCGCAATTAGGGTGTCGGCCGCTCGACGCTTCGACTGTCCACGAACAGCGAATACAGGGCCGGTACCTGGCAACGTAAGTATCGTCCGGGGGTGGCGTGTAGTGAACTTGCAACAAGCGGTGCAGGGGCGACTTGGGGTGGCATCGCCGCGTTATCGGCCGTTCCGCTGTGTATCCGGCTTCTAGCTCGCGACGTAGTAATATCACACCTTGCGTATGTTCAATGGTGGCATGCCGGACCCAATGAGCGATTCACCCGCGAACCGTGCCGGGATCGTGTATGGAGTGATTGCTGTATGGTTTGTCGTCCTGTGGGGAGATTGTCCCATCCGTAGTTGAAGGTTGCAAAAAAGTATGGCGGCTCGATCCTACCGGTGTGTAGCCGGGCAGGATTATGAATTCTTTTCAGAATGGAGCCGCCATGAAGGCAGACTATCAGATTGCGGATCGCAAGGACAGCCGGGCCGGAGTGAGCGGAGCGAACGGAGGCCTGGCTGCCGGGCGGCGATTCCATCATGCAGCCGGCATCGCGATTTCTCACGAGTCGCGCTTGACAGCACCGGGCAATGACTGCACCCTGAGTGGGCGGTGTTCGTGTTTTGTCAGGTTGGTTGCAGCACACAACGGAGTGTCACGACCGTATGGACGCGGTGATTTGCGGCATTGATCCAGGGCTCGGCGTCACGGGGTACGCGGTGTTGCGCGCGGCCGGTGGCACGACTGCCGTTCTCGATGCGGGCATCTGTCGGTTTGAGAAAACCCCACCGCTTGCCCAGCGTCTGCTGGCCGTCCATCGGGATGTGTCGGAGATTCTCGCCGAGCACAAGCCGGACTTCGTAGCCGTCGAAGACCTTTATTCCCACTACAACCACCCGCGCACCGCGATCCTCATGGGGCACGCACGCGGCGTGATCCTCCATGCGGCGGCCAGCGCCGGCATCGTGGTGCGTAACTACGCGGCCACGCACATCAAGCGGTTTCTCACGGGCAACGGTCACGCCTCCAAGGGGCAGATGCAACGGGCCGTCCAGGTCGCGCTCAGCCTTAACGCCCTACCCGAGCCGAACGACGTGGCCGACGCTCTGGCTATTGCGCTGTGCTGCGCGGCCGACGTTAGCCAAAGAGTCGGCCAGGATCATTCTCCCGAGGTCTGCGCGTGATCGTTCAGCTCACCGGCAATCTGATGGAGGTGCAGGAGGACGCCGTCGTCCTCGAACGCGACGGCGTGGCTCGGGAGGTGCTCGTACCGCCGTTTGCGATCTCGGAGTTGGCATCGCATCGGGGTCAGACGGTCACGCTGCACACGATCGAGTTCTACGAGGGTGCCCAGGGCGGCGGCAACCTCACGCCGCGCATGCTCGGTTTTTTGCATCCGGAGGATCGGTTGTTTTTCAATCGGTTCGTGGCTGTCAAAGGGTTCGGACCGCGAAAGGCGATGAAGGCGCTCGCAGAACCCGTGCGACGAATCGCGACCTGGATCGAAACAAGCGACACGAAATCACTCACGCGTATGCCCGGCGTCGGCAAACGCGGCGCGGAGATGATCGTCGCGACGCTAAAGGGTAAGATGGAGGACCTCGCCCTACCGGCAGAAGGTGAGGCCCCGAAGGAGGCTGTCGTGCTCTCTGATGCGCAGCGCGACGCGTTGGAGGTCTTGGTGGCCTGGGGTGATCCGCGCGGCGACGCCGAACGGTGGCTATCGCGGGCGGCGCAGTTGCACCCCGACCCGGGAACCGCAGACGAGTGGGTTCGGATGGCGTATCGAGTAAAAACCGGTGTCGAAGGGTAGTTGGATAGGCACGATGATTCACGGCTCGATCAATAATGACAGCGTTTTCCGATCCTCGTGCATCAGCTTGCGCGGCGATGGGATGCCGAACCACGCACGAATCCGAGAAACCGCGCAGGCTGAAGCTTGCGGCTCGGGAAGCGGCATTGAGACCCGGCAACGGAAAGAAACCCGGCGACGGGACAAAGTTTCGCGTGGGATCGCACCGCGCCTAGCCGTAACGATTCCACGATAGTGACACAACATGGCACGAGACAGACTTTTATCAGGTGAAACGCGTCCCGGTGAGGGACCGGTGGATGTGGCGCTGCGTCCCAAGCATCTGAATGAGATGATCGGGCAACGGGTCGTGTTGGACAAGCTCGACATCGCGATCTCAGCGGCCAAGGGACGCGGTGAGCCGCTCGAACACATTTTGCTCGACGGCCCGCCCGGACTCGGCAAGACCACGCTCGCCAACGTCATCGCCCGGGAAATGACCGGCAAGGTGCCGCGGATTACGTCGGGACCATCGCTCGCGAAGCAGGCCGACCTCATGGCGTTGCTGACCAACCTCGAAATGGGCGACGTCTTGTTCATTGACGAAATCCACCGACTCCCAACCGTTGTCGAGGAGTTTCTCTATCCGGCGATGGAAGATTTCCGGGTGGACTACACCATCGAGGGCGGACTCAGCGGACGCGTTGTCAATTTCTCGCTGCGGCGTTTCACGTTGATCGGTGCGACAACGCGCGCGGGCATGCTCAGCGGTGCCATGCGCGACCGGTTCGGTCACCGGTTCCACATGGAGTTTTACGACACGGATGATCTGACCACCATCCTCGACCGATCGGCCAGCCAACTGGAAACACCGTGCGAAGAGGGTTCACTGCAAACGATCGCAGCGAGAAGCCGGGGCACACCGCGCGTTGCTAACCGCCTGCTCCGCCGGGTTAGAGATTTCGCGCAGGTTCGCGGCGACGGCACGCTGACGAAACGGATCGTCCATGAGGCATTAGAGATTCAGCAGGTCGATGCGCTCGGTCTCGACGAGCTCGATCGGAAGTTCCTACAAACACTGAACAAGGTATATCAGGGCGGACCGGCCGGGATCGAGGCGCTCGCCGCGACGATGGGTGAAGAACGCGACACGCTCGAGGACACCGTGGAACCCTACCTGTTGCAGATCGGCTTCGTCATCCGCACCCGCCAGGGTCGCCAGATCACGAAGCAAGCCTGCGACCACCTCGGCCTGCCCTTTGCGGAAAAAGAACCGCGAACGCCTGACACGGACAACCCCACGCTCTTTGAGTAGCTCACGACTGGCGATACCGCGGTCTCGACCGCACTGCCTCGGTTCCGATAAAACCTCCCCCTCCTCCACTCAAACACTCCCCGGCAACTTTTGCGCAGCACGAGTACCAATTTCCCTGGCAAGATTTCAGAACTCGGCCCGATACCCCAACATGTTGAGGGTAGCCGTGGCGGACACCCTATCAGGAGCGGGATTTCGCGGATTCGCGACACCCGTAAATTTTCCTAACTTTTCGCTTGACGTTTGGTGTTCGTTCGGACACAATTATGCCGAACAAATGGCTAACGGAGTAGCCTATGTGGAAAGCATTGAAAAACCTATACCGAGCAGCCGGCAAAAAACTGACTGTGGTGTTCAATCACGATTTCGGCGGCGATGTGCCGGTGTGCGTTTTGGGTCCCGGGGGCGATTTTCGGACCGCATGGCTCCC
>JAJRSR010000075.1 GCA_024278695.1 Planctomycetota bacterium
CTCTCTTCTACCATTTTCGAGATGCTCAACCGAATGCATGCGGAGGGTATCGTACCCACTTTTGTGGAGGTGGAGGCCGACACGTTGGCTCAGGCGGAGGCGTTGTTCTCCCTCACCGGAATCGACGTCGTACTGCTCGACAATTTCTCTCCCGATGAGTTGCGTCGCGCCGTGGCACTTCGCGACGGGTTGGGGCTGCGCGGCAAGGTGGAGCTGGAGGCCTCGGGCGGCATCACGCTGGAGACCATCGCGGCCGTCGCCCAGACCGGGGTGGAACGGATTTCCGTGGGCGCCATCACGCACGGCGCGCCGGCGCTCGATCTCTCGTTGGAGCGCGTCTGATGTGGGCCAGCGGCGCGTACGGCTACCTGCTCGACTATCTGCTGTTTTGGGGCGTAGTGGTTTCGCTGTTTGTTCACACCTGGTGCTTCTTCAAGCTGTTCCCGCGCAAAAAATACAAGAAAACCGGTCTGGTTCTCGGCAACGCGTTGGTGTTGTTGTGCATGCTGAGCGTCGTGGCGTTGGCGCTGGAGTCGCGTATCCGTTTCACCCTGGTCGAGACCGATTCGTTCGGCGTGTCGCTGCCGGCCCGTCGCTGGTTCGCACTCAACACCAGCCTCAACTCGCTCGGCTGCCGCGACAAGGAATGGGCGGTAGAAAAGCCGCCGGGCGTGCGGCGTATCGCCTTTGTGGGTGATTCGTTCACCTACGGCTGGGGAATCGCCCGCGTCGCGGATCGCTTCCCCGATCTCGTACAGGCGCGCTTCGACGCACGCGTACCCGGAACCGTCGAGATACTCAACGTGGCCAAGCCCGGTTGGAACACCGGCGACGAGCTACAGCCGATCAAAGACATGATCGAACGGTACAGCGTGGACGAGGTTACGCTCTGCTACGTGCCGAACGATATCGAAGGCCTGATTGCAACCACAGACGACTTCAACCCGACACGCCCACCGGACCCGGTCTTGTTCAACCCGGATAGCTCATGCCTGCTCGATTACCTCTACCGCCGGCTCTACCTGCCGCGTCTACCCACGGTGCAGGGCTTTCACGACTGGCTCGCGGCGGGTTACGCCGATGAGCCGACGTGGCGACGGCACCAGCAGCAGCTCTTCGCGATCAAGCGCTTGTGTGACGAGCACGACGTGAGGCTGCGCGTCGCCCTGATTCCGTTCATCAGAACCGGCGGCGAGAAACTTCAGCTCGACAAGCTACACGCCCTGCTCGGGCATTTCTTGAGTGTCAACGGGTTCGATCATGTCGATCTGCTTCCGGCACTAGCCGGTGCGACAGCAGCGGACCTTGTGGTGAATGCTGCCGACGCGCACCCCAACGAAGAGGCGAACCGCCGGTTCGCAAAGGCCTTGTGGCAAGCGTTTTATGCGGCCGAAAAGTAATCAATAGGGAGCGCCGAGACGCGTCGCACGGTTCACCGTTTTGCCCAATTGGTCCTTCCCCCACCCTTCGCCTTGGGGCGAAGCATGGGGCACCCCGTCGGAACCATCGGCATTGGTTGGCGCGCGTTTGTCGCCCCGTAACAGTTGGCCGGTGGTGGTCGTTAGGAATATGTGATCGCGACTACTTCTTCTCGATCAAATCCGCCACGACACTGGGGTCGGCCAGTGTGCTTGTGTCACCGATCTGGTCCGACTGCCCCTCGGCGATTTTCCTCAAAATGCGCCGCATGATCTTGCCGCTGCGTGTCTTGGGGAGCGCGGGTGCCCAGTGGATCACATCGGGCGCAGCAATCGGACCTATCTCGCTACGCACGTGCGTCACGAGTTCCTTCTTGAGCTCGTCCGTGTATGCCTTGCCGGTTTTTAGCGTGACATAGGCGTAGATGCCTTGTCCCTTGATCTCATGCGGGAAGCCGACGACGGCCGCCTCGGTGACGGCCTCATGCGAGACGAGCGCACTCTCGACCTCGGCCGTGCCCATCCGGTGCCCGGAGACGTTGATCACGTCATCAATCCGCCCGGTGATCCAATAGTACCCGTCCTCGTCGCGGCGGCAGCCGTCACCCGTGAAATACATCCCCGGACAGCGCGAGAAGTAGACCTCCTTGAACCGGTCGTGGGCGTTGTAGAGCGTACGCATCATCGCCGGCCAAGGTTCCGCGAGAAACAACGCACCGGAAACGGCACCGTCGAGCGGTGTGTTCTTGTCATCCGTGATGACCGGCCTCACGCCGAAAAACGGCAGCGTCGCCGAGCCGGGCTTCGTCGGCGTGGCTCCGGGTAGCGGCGTGATGAGGATGCCGCCGGTTTCCGTCTGCCACCAGGTGTCCACGATCGGGCAGCGCTCACCGCCGACGACGCTGTGGTACCACTTCCACGCCTCCGGGTTGATCGGCTCACCGACGGTACCGAGCAGCCGCAGGCTGGAAAGATCACGCTTGGTCACCGGGTCATCGCCCTCACGCATGATGGCGCGGATGGCCGTTGGTGCCGTGTAGAACTGGTTGACCTTGTACTTTTCTACGACGTCCCAGAAGCGTCCGGCGTCCGGGTAGGTTGGGATCCCCTCGAACATGACCGTGGTCGCGCCGGTGCAGAGTGGACCGTAGACGATGTAGGAATGCCCGGTAACCCAGCCGATATCTGCGGTACACCAGTAAATGTCACCGTCGTGGTAGTCAAACACGTACTTAAAGGTCGTGGCCGCGTAGACCATGTAACCGCCGGTGGTGTGGAGTACGCCCTTGGGTTTTCCGGTGGAGCCGGACGTGTAGAGGATAAAGAGCGGGTCTTCCGCGTCCATCCACTCCGGCTCGCACTGCACCGGGGCATCTTTCATTTCGTCGTGCCACCAGGTGTCACGTCCCGATTGCATCGTAACGGGAATCTTGTCCGAGCCATGCCGCTGGGAGACGATGCACGTTGTCACGGATACACCCCGCTTCGCGGCGATCGCCATCGCGGCGTCGGCGTTGGCTTTGAGGTCTACCGGTTTCTTGCCGCGAAAGACACCGTCGGACGTCACGAGCACGGTGGACGTGCAATCCACGATGCGGTCGGCGAGCGAGTCCGGGCTGAACCCGCCGAAGATGATCGAATGAATCGCGCCGATCCGCGCACACGCAAGCATGGCGATAGCCAGCTCCGGCACCATCGGCATGTAGATCGACACACGATCGCCCTTGCTCACGCCGTGGTGCTTGAGCACATTGGCGAATTGGCACACTTTAGCGTGTAACTCACGGTAGGTGAGCGTGGCGTCCTCGCCCGGTTCGTTGCCTTCCCAGATGATGGCCGGCTGATCGCTGCGCGCGTCGAGATGCCGATCCAATGCGTTGTAGCAGATGTTGGTCTGCCCGCCGAGAAAAAACTTGATCGAGATGTCGTCGGTGAAGTCAAACTCGCGCACCGTGTCCCACTTTTTGTGCCAGTGAAACGTGCCAGCAACCTCGCCCCAGAACCCTTCCGGGTCGTTGATGGAACGGTCGTACATCTCTCGGTATTGATCCAACGATTGTATGTGGGCCAGCGCGGCCGCCTCGCGAGAAGGCGGGTAAACACCTTCACCCGTGCTGCTGCTTGTTGCGTTGTTCATCTCTGGACTCCTCTGTTGGCTGGTACATGTTTCGAATGGAGAACGATCGGGTGGCCCATGGCTTTAGCCGTGGGGGACGCGAATCTCCGGAACGCATCACGACGACCCGGATTCATCTACCGTTCAAACCGATTCGAATCCCCCACCTCTAAAGAGGCGGGCCACCCGTCACCCATCCGCACCTCGACAGCCTACATATCTCAGCAAGACCCGTGCCGCTTACGCTTCCATCACGCCCCGACCGTATCCTTTGCAGCATTCCGGAGCAAGCTCGATAGTTTGTCAACCGTTCGTGCCGTAGCACCCTGGTGCGCGAGCACGGTCTCCCGTCCCGCCGCGCCGCACTGCTTCGCGGCGGCCGCGTTGGCCGCCAAACGCATGACGCCCTCGCTCAACCCAGCCGAATCCGGAACCACCGCCACAGCACCAGCCTCAACCAGCGCCGCCGTGGGCGCAGCGAAGTTCTCCATATGTGGTCCGACGAGAATCGCTTTTCCCAGGGCGGCCACCTCCATCGGGTCGGACCCGCCCATCGGCACGAGCGACCGGCCGACGAACACCACATCCGCGAGGGCGTAAAACTTGCGAAGCTCACCCATCGTGTCGCCAAGGAACACTGTCGGTGAAGACACACGCTGCGCCGGGTGGTGCTCGTTGTGCTCCCCGCGACGGATGCACCGAAACCCCTCCCGCGTGATAAGCCGCGCGACCTCGTCAAAGCGCTCTGGCTTACGCGGCACGATCACAAGCTGAACCGCCCGCGCATCTCGAAACACCTGCGGCGCATCTGGCGATGGCGTGGCGGCTAGGCTCGGCGCGTCTAGGATGTCCCGATACGCCTGCAAGATCATCGCCTCTTCACCGGGACCGGTACTGCCGCAGACCCACACCGGCCGTGATCGATCGAGCCCCAAGACGTAGGCCAACTCGTCGGCACCTGCCACGGTCTCGGTGACCTCAGCACTGTCCCACTTGAGCGAAGACGTCACGTCCACACGATCCGCCGCGACACCGAGCTTCATAAAACGTTCGGCGATCGGCTCATCTTGCGCCCCGACCCAGGCAAGATCGGCAAACATGTTTCGGACCGCCCCCCCGAACAAAGCGAGACGCTTGGCGCTCCGGACGGTAAGCCTTCCGTTGACGATCGTCACGGGAATACCGCGTGCGGTGGCCATCCGCACGAGGTTGTGCCACACCTCCTGCTCGACGAGCACGAGCATCGTGGGTTTGATACGCCGTAGCACCTGGGCGACCACCGGGCTGAAATCCAACGGGAAACGGAACACGCGATCGACGCCATAGAGCTCCACGGCTCGGGCGTAACCGGTGTCGGTGGTGGTGGAAAAAACGATCTCGACATCGGGCAGGCGCTCCTGCAATGCTGCCACAAGCCGCGTGGTGGCGTTGGTCTCGCCCAGGGAGACCGCGTGGATCCAGATGCGCCGGCACCCGTCCGGGAAACGGGGCACGAAGCCGAAACGGTGCCGCCAACCGCGACGGTTCTTGCCGAGCACAACCACCTGGTAGATGGCCACCGGCAGGTAGAGCAACCCCGCGATCACATAAGCGATATTCGCAACCCAACGCATGGGCCGCATGGTACGTCGTTGGCGCGTCCGCTTCAACGCGTGACGCCGCGTCCGCCTGTCCGTACACTCCCGGCATGACAAACCCTGCACAAAGTGACGTGGATCGCCTCGCCTACCTGACGGCCGACGTCGCGGGCGTGGGCGGTGCGATCAAGACGCACGATGAGGATTTTCTGGTTGAAGAACTGCCCAGGTACCAAGCCGGCGGTGAGGGCACGCACGTCTATTTCATGATCGAGAAACACGGCATGACCACGCCGGCCGCGATCGGATTCATCGCCAGGCGGCTCGGGTGCCGGCCGCGAGACATCGGCTACGCCGGGTTGAAAGACGCCCACGGCGTGACGCGGCAGTGGCTCAGCGTCGAGCACGTCGAGCCGGCCGCGGTGGAATCGCTCGATCTCGGGCGGATCAAGATCGTTTCCGTCACGCGGCATACGAACAAGATCAAACTCGGACACCTCTCGGGCAACCGGTTTACGATTCTCGTGCGCGACGCCGACCTATCCGCGATGGACCGGGTATCCAGCGTGATGGATACGTTGACGCGGCGCGGCGTGCCGAACTATTTCGGGCCGCAGCGGTTCGGCGTGCGCGGCGACAACGCCGCCGTCGGGTTGGCCGTGCTTCGCGAGGATTGGGATGAGGCGCTCTCACTCGTTCTCGGTCGCCCGCAGCCGTTTGAGCGCGATGACATCCAAGAGGCACGCCGGCTGTTTGACGCGCGGGACTATGCCGGTGCTGCAAAGTGCTGGCCCAACCGGTTTCACGACCAAGCCAAGATCTGCCGAAAGCTGATCGATGGCGACGCGAAGCAGGCATGGCAAGCCGTGCCGCACGGACAGCGCAAGTTTTACTTCTCCGCGTTGCAGAGTTTGTTGTTTAACCGGGTGTTGGATCGGCGCGTGGGTGAGCTTGACCGGCTGCACGATGGCGACGTCGCGTGGATCCACCGAAACGGCGCGTGCTTTGACGTGGCTAGCGCCGTAGCCGAGCAACCGCGCTGCGCCGCGTTTGAAGTATCCCCCACGGGGCCATTGTTTGGTCGGAAGATGAAAGAACCCGCCGGCATGCCGGGACAGTTGGAGCGTGCAGTGTCGAACGATGCGGCGCTGCAGATCGACAAAGTGCAGGCGCTGCACGGTGCGAAGCTGGACGGCGCGCGCAGACCGCTGCGCGTTCCGCTGGGTGAGCCTTCATTCGACACGGGGAAGGATTCTCGCGGACCGTTTGTGCGGTTGGCCTTCTCCCTGCCGTCGGGGTCCTACGCCACCGTCGTGACGCGAGAGGTGTGCAAGACTGGAAGCGCCCCGCCCTCCGGATCACCGTAAAACATGCCCTCATGACAAGAACACTCGGCCGGTGATACGAAGGGGTGACACGTTTGTTGCGTGTGCGGCCCGTCCCCCACCCTTTGGGCGTACCTGAAGAGAAGAATGATTCTATGAAAGAGGGTTCTCCTGCAGGATGTATTTGACGGCGTATCTTTGTGGGATCGCTACAA
>JAJRSR010000076.1 GCA_024278695.1 Planctomycetota bacterium
GCGCAATCGGCATGGGCATATGGCGCTATTATGCCAGCGCGATCGCGAAGCCGATGGCCGCTGCACTGCCGTTTCTGGCAATCGCCTACGGCGTGCGTTCTTGGTGGATGCCGATGAACCTCACCGGGCTGCTCACGGCTGCTGCGTTGTCGGTGCCGGTACTGGTCTTGTGTGATTACTATATCGTAGCGACGGCCGATGAACGTCGCATGGTGTTCGCTCGGCTACGTGCGCGTCGCGGCGACCATTGAACCGAGTCTTGGGTGTGTGGTTATGGTGCTAAAGGATACGATGACGCTCACACCCACGTCCGTCATCAAGCGCGGTGCGCCCGGTGCGATGGCACGAGAGGCGCAGCGGACCCGTGCCGCCTATGAGCTGGCCGCATCGAGCGGGTTGTTCCGCACGCCGCAGGTGGTGCGCTACGAGGCCGGCACGTTGGAGTTGGAGCGTATCGACGGAATGACGCCGATGCAGCGGCTTTTGGCCCAGGCACCGGCTTCGTCTTCCGTGTGGGCGCGGCTGGGCGCGGTGCTAGCCGCCATTCACGGTTGCTCCGCATTGGCCGCGTGCGACGCGGATCAAGCACCCGAACGGTTGCCAGAGGCGTGGCGCATTGCCGGGGCACCGGAAGCGCCGCTGCACGGTGATTTTGACGCGGGCAATCTTTTTTATCGAGAAGATGACGATGTTATCGTAGTGATTGACTGGTCGGTCTCGCCGATGCTTGACGGTGTGGGCGTGATCGGGCCGAGGTGTTTCGATGTGGCTTTTTTTGTGAGCGGGGCTTTTTTTCTGGCTCGGCGTCTGGTGCGGCGTCGGGGTATCGAGGAAAAACTTCGTCGTTTTGTGGCGGCGTATGAATCATCATCCGGCCAGACGCTTGACCGGATGGCACTGCAAACGTTCGCCCGTCGCGCGGGTTCGCTTCGCGTCGAGCGTCAGCCGAAGTCGGCGCTGCACCGTTGGTCTTACCGACGGTCAATGATTCGGCTGGAGCGGTTTTTGGAGCAAGGTTTTGACAAGTGACGCTAGTTATCGCGAGTCGCACACGAAGCCGGGCAAGGCCGTGGCGTATGACAGCCATTTTGAGTATCGGCATCGGGCGTTTCTCTGGTCGCGCGAGCAACTCATCCTCAAGAGCATTCGAGAGACATACCTGGGCGATCACGATTACGACTACCTCGATTTCGCGTGCGGCACCGGACGGATTCTTTCGCACATGGAGGGTTATGCGAAAAACTCAACCGGCGTGGACGTGTCACCGGAGATGCTCAGTGAAACACGCAAGAAGGTTAAGAAATCGGAACTGATCGAGGCCGACCTGACGCGATCGCAGCCGCTCGGAGACCGCCGGTTCGATCTCATTACGGCGTTTCGGTTCTTCCTCAACGCCGAGGCGTCGCTTCGTGAAAGCGTCATGGGTACGCTGGGGCAACTTCTTTCCGACGACGGCTACCTCGTGTTCAACAACCACATGAACCGCTACTCCGCAATCGCCATCGCCCTGAAGCTGTACGGTTCGATTCGCGGCAAGGAGGTGCGCACCTGGACCCTGCGAGAGATTCACGCGTTGGCCGGGCGGTCTGGTCTGGAAGTGGTTGCGGTTTACCACACCGGTGTCATTCCGGGTTTTGAGTGGATCATGCTCTTGCCACGTCCCATCAGTGCTGCGGTGGAGTCGGTGTTTTCTCGAATCGGCATCCTTCGCCACGTGGCACAGGTGCAGGTCGTGGTGTGCCGCCGTGTTACGTCTCGTTAGCATCCCGTTAAAGGGGCACTCGCCGCCCTGCCGATATTGGCGCAGTGTCTGTTGACCGCGCCCGGGGGCGTTGGTGCGCGCATTGAGCGACCACAGTCATGGGTGCCGCAACAATGGGTGCCTGTGTGGTGGCGGTTTTCCGATCCCGCACAAGAAAGCTCCGGTCGGTCTCGCGATTTTTTCTTTTTCGATTGGCGACGTTCGACCCTGCGTCGTGTCGGCTCCATTCATGGTAACCACCAACACCTTATGGCAACCTAGCGTCGGCACGACTCGGCCTGCATCGCTGAATCTTGCGGAGCTGGCTTTCGTGGCAATGCTTGGTTTTTTGGGTGCCGTCGCCTTTTTTGCCTACCGCACCGAACACCTCTGGCTGGCGGTGTTGGTGCTTGGTGTTCCCATGGGCGCGGCCTGTTTGTTTCAGCCGAGGGTGGGGGTGTACGCGTATGGGTTTTGGCAGGCGTGGGACTCGGCCGTCAAATTTGGCGGCAGCAGCACCGCGCCGGCGTGGATCACCGTTGGGAAAATGCTGGCCATTGTCGTGGTGCTTTCGGGGGCATTGCATGCTTGGTCTTCGCCCGTGCGGGTCTCGGCCGCCCGAGCGCCGTTTCGATGGCTGCTCGCGCTTTGTATGGTGGCCGCGGTCTCAACATTATGGAGCTACGCCCCGCTGAGCTCGGCGCTATTTGCCGGGCAGATGTTCTTGCAACTGGCGCTCGCATGGGTGGTGGTCACGTTGGTCGCGTCTGATTGCGCTCACCTGAAGCGGCTGATGTTCTGGACCGTGCTCGGCGCGTTCAGCGCGTCGGCGTTTGTATTACTGTTCGGTATGAATCAGCGCGTCTACCTGCGGGCGACGCTCGGCGAGCAGGCGAATCCTGTCTCGGTGGCGGCCGCATTGGTCACGGGTTTGAGTTGTACGCCGGTGCTCTGGTCGCTGGCATCATCGCGGCTCACCAAGCTGATGCTGATTCCTCCGGGCTTAACCATTTTATTCGCGATCTTCGCGACCGGCACACGGGCCGCAGTGGCGGCGATCGGTGCGGGGTTCCTTGTCGCAGGCGTGTTTTCAAAAGGACGGGACATTCGGTCTCGTCTCGCCGTGTTGGCCGTGTCTGGTTTCTTGGTGATGGGCGGCACAATGATCGCGCTGGGTACCGGTATTTTGAGTGAGCAATCGGAGTCGCGACTAAGAAATATGCTCATGTTGCCCACGCGCGGCTGGGATCCCAATGCGGGTCTCCCTCATGCGCGCCGATCCGAAATCTGGCTGATGAGCCTCGACGCGTATGTACGTACCAACTTGATCGGTACGGGTCTGGGCGCGACGCCGATCGCAAACGAGCAGTTGGTGGGGCGCTACAAGGACGTCCACAGCTCGCCGGTCGCAAGCCTGACAGAGCTGGGACCGTTGGGCTTTCTGGCGTTTGCGGCGCTTCATGTGAGCTTGCTTCTTGGAATATGCCGGCTGCGACGCCCCGGTTTGCAAGGCGCAGGGTTGGTCGTGCTGATTGGGTTTTTCCTGGTCGGATGCGCCCACACGACCTACACCACAAAATGGTTCTGGTTACCCATCACATTTCTCTTGGCCATGATCGAACTCGACGCCCGCGAGTCGTCCGACAGGGATGCCCTTGAGGGGCAGCCGGTATGAGCGACCAAGGCGACGCGAAGCCGTCCGGGTCCGGCGCTAGCGGCATGTCGCGCCTCGCTGTCATCTCGGCGACAATCGCCTACCACGACAGTGGGACGGTATACACACATATCGCCAACGGTCGCGTGGCGACCGCGCTGGCCGAGCACGCCGAAACCGTTTACTTTTGCGCACCCACCATCCAAGGTCCACCCCGATCACAGCAAGACGAGGCGATCACAGTCGGCAACATCCAGCTCGTACCGCAACCGGCTTACACAAGCTCTCTCGGGGCGCTGAAGTCGCCGCTGGCGATTATCCGAGCCTACAGGCGCGTCTGCAAGCAATCGGACGCGCTGTTCATCCGAGGCATGGTCCCCTACATCGGGATACTCTACCTGGTGGCGGCGTTTTACCGCGTGCGCGTGTGTCATTGGATTATCGGGAACCACCTTCGGTTGTTGCTCACGCATAAGCGGTCGGCACTGCCGGTCTATGTCGCGTCCATCCTGTACGCGTGCCAAGATAGAATCTTCACGCGTCTGGGACGGTGGCTCACGGGCGGAGGTTTTGTGTGCAGCGGGCATGAGCTGGGCGCGGTGTATCAATCTCCGCGCACCGTATCGACCGCGTCGAGCACGCTACGCGATGACGAGTTCAGCGAGCGCGAGGATAGCTGCACCGGAGACAAGATTCGGCTTCTCTTTGTGGGCTACGTGCGTCCGGAAAAGGGGATCGAGTTCTTGCTTGAAGCCATTGCAGACAAAACGCTAGCCGACAAGACGGAGCTGGCCATCGTCGGGCCTTGGGACAAGTTTCCGGAGTACCGTCGAAAGCTCGACCGCGAGATCGAACGCCTCAACCTCCCCGAGCGCGTGATGTGGCTCGGGTATCTGGCCTACGGTCCCGCTCTTTTTGAACGCATGCGTGAGTCGGACATCCTGGTGCTGCCTTCACTATCCGAAGGCACGCCGCACGTGCTGCTGGAGGCGATGGCGAGCAGTCTACCCATCGTGGCGACGAACATTGGCGGCATCCCTACGTGCATTGACGACGGTACGCATGGCCTACTGGTGCCCCCGCGCGACCCACGCGCGATTGCCCAAGCCGTGTCTACGATTGCGAAAGACGGCGACCTTCGGCGGCGTTTGATTACACAAGGTCGTGCCCGCGCCAAGAGCCATACGGTCAATCAGTTCGCGGGATTGATACTGGATTTACTATCCGGAAAAAGTGCGGCCGAGATCAAAGCTGGAGGGGCTGGATCGCACGAGTGAACGTGAGCGGTGGGTGATTTCGTATGCATATTCTCTACATACACCAATACTTCGCGACGCCGCTCGGCAAGACCGGGACGCGATCCTTCGAGTTTGCCCGGCGGTGGGTGGCGGCCGGTCATCGTGTGACCATGCTGACCAGTGCCGCACAGATGACACCGGATGACTTCGGCAATGCGCCGCGCCAACTCGTGCGACGCGTCACGATCGAAGGCATCGACGTTATCGCAGTGGATGTGGCCTACGATCAGACGATGGGCAAGGTGCGCCGGCTCTTCTCCTTCTTTCGGTTCATGGTGTACGCCTCGTGGTTCGCGGTAACGGCGCGCGGCGTGGATGTCATCTACGCATCGAGCACACCGCTGACCGTGGGCGTCCCCGCTGTGCTCGCGCGGTGGCTGCGCGGTCGCCGGTTTGTGTTTGAGGTTCGTGACCCGTGGCCCGCAGTGCCAATCGCGCTGGGAGCACTCAAGAACCGGCTGCTTGGCGGGTTGGCCACGTCGTTGGAACGGTTGATCTATCGAAACGCCGAAACCGTGGTCGCGCTATCGAGCGGCATGACCGCCCTCGTTCGTGATGCCGCGCCGGAGTCGCTACGCATCGAGACGATTCCCAATTGCGCCGACACGGAGCTGTTTCACCCTGGCGTTGACGGCAGCGCGATGCGCAACGAATGGCGCTGCGGCGATCGCGTGGTCTGCGTCCACACGGGGGCGATGGGGCGTGTCAACGGCTTGGACGTCATCATCAGAGCGGCCAAACGGCTGGAGAACGATCCCACGCTGCTGTTTGTGTTGATCGGCGAGGGACGCGAGAAGGAATCATTGCGGAATACCTGTGAAGCGCTAGGTGTCACGAACGTGCTCATCCTACCGGGCGTGCCGAAAGAGCGTATGCCGGAGGTCTTGGCGGCGGGCGACATCGGCCTGATGACCGTGACGAACGTACCCGTTCTGGAGCACAACAGCGCGAACAAGTTTTTCGATTATCTCAGTGCAGGCAAGCCCGTGCTGCTGAACTACGGCGGCTGGCAGCGAGAAGCACTCGAAAACGCCGGCGCAGGCTTGGGCTGCGCCATGGGTGATGACGAGGCGTTCTTGGCACTCATCCAAAAACTCGGCGAGAACAGGTCGCTGCGTAAAACGATGGGAGAAAGCGCTCGTAACCTAGCCAAGACACAATTCAGCCGCGACAAACTCGCTACTGCCGCGTTGGGTGTCATTGTCGACGCGACCCCAACCCGTTGACCGATTCCGGCCAAGCCCATCATGACGGCACTCGACATCAACAAGCCTCGTCGATTCTGCTTTTCTCAGAGCCAGCGCCATTCTCAGGGGCTACAGCGCCCACACCCGTCCATACAGAATGTGTCGATACAGAAGCCATTCGCACAGTCGGCGTCGTTTCCGCACACTGTCTCGCCACACCGCACCGGCGACGGGCACACACACGGTCCGGTGGCGAACGGCATGTCGCCGTATCTGTCACCAAGAAACGCCCGCACATAGGCATCGATATCTCTGAAACTGATCGGTTGGTTCGGAAAAACGAGATTAGGTTGGAGTTGGCTGACTCACGGCAGTCATCTGGAATCCCGTTTTGGTTTGTGTCAGTACTGGTGCCGCTCAACAGATCGCACTCGTCAGTGACGTGGCCGCCATGCTTCGGGATGATATGGCCGTGGCGGGCATACCCTACGAAACCGATTCAGGGATTCTCGATTTTCACGCCCTACGCACGACGTGCTTGAGTTGGCTGGCGGCGGCGAACGTACCGCTACGGACATTGCAGGAATTCGCCCGGCATTCGACGCCGACACTCACGATGAACGTCTACGCCCATACGCTACAAGGCTCACTGGGGGGCGCTGCGGCCCGTTTGCCGGACTTGAGCTGCTCGCCAGATGAATCCATGCGGGCCACCGGCACGGACCACGCACGGGCCGACGAAGCCCGAAATGAAAGCGCACCAAAAAGCGCACCAAACAGGGCTCGTTCGGGTGCCAATCGTTGCGATTCCGTGCGCGACACTAAGCGTAAAATGCCACCGCATGACATCGAAGATAACACTACGAAAATAGTGGTAAAGACACGCATCGACATGCAGCAAGAAGAACTGAGGGCGCTGGGGCTCGAACCCAGGACCTACGGCTTAAAAGGCCGGTGCTCTACCAACTGAGCTACGCCCTCAACACTTCCTGTGAGTAAGCAATATGCACACGACGTGAAAAACGTCAAGATCGGACCGGCGTTCCGTCTCATATCATCGCCCGAAGGCGGCGCAAAAACGCTCGCTCTCGCGGTGGCCATGCCCCTGCACGGTGGCTGTCCGCTCGCTCGAGCAGGCCATCCCGCTGCCCATACGCCTGTTCACGAAACGCCATACTGCGCGGCCGGCGTGCGATGGGGCCGTGCCAGGGCGGCACACCACCCGATCACCGCTACAACCCGTACACCGCCTCCACCTTACTGCTGATATACGCCTTAAACGGCTCAATCGAGAGCGGTTTTCCGGTCACACGTTCCACAAGCTCACCGGCCGCGTATCGCTTGCCGTGCCGATGGATGTTCTCACGCAGCCAGCCTAGCAGCGGCGCGTGGTCGCCCTTCGCGATGCGATCATCCAGATCGGAAATGTCCTCGCGAGCCTTCTCGAAAAATTGGGCCGCGTAAAGATTACCAAGGGCATACGTCGGAAAATAGCCAAACGCCCCCATCGACCAGTGAATATCCTGCAAACACCCCTCGCTGTCATTCTTGGGGGTAATGCCGAAGAACGCGTTCATCTTCTCATTCCACGCAGCCGGCACGTCGGATACGTCCAGCTTATCTGTGAACAGCGCCCGTTCGATCTCGAACCGAAGGATGATATGAAGGTTATACGTCACCTCGTCAGCTTCGACCCGAATCATCGACGGCGCGACAGCGTTGATCGCCCCATAGAACGCGTCCAACGAGACATCACCGAGGGCATCGGGAAACGTCTGCTGCACCTTTTCAAAATGGCACTTCCAAAACGGCAGGCTCCGCCCGACGAGGTTTTCCCAAAGGCGCGATTGCGACTCATGAATCCCGAGCGACACGGCCTCTCCCATGGGCGTGAAGGCGTGCTCCGCCAAGAGCCCCTGCTCATACAGACCGTGCCCGGCCTCATGCAGCGTGCCAAACAATGCGGCCGGCAAGAAGTTCTCCCAGTATCGGGTCGTGATCCGAACATCTCCCGCGCCGCCGATGGTCGTACAAAACGGATGAACCGACACGTCAGAGCGACCGGCCGAGAAGTCAAATCCGATCGACTCCGCGAACATTCGGCAGAGCGGCACCTGGGCGTCCTTGGGGTAGTGCCGCGCCAGGATGGAGGCGTCCGGCGGGCTCGGCGCATCCTTGAGCCGGTTAATCAGCCCCACGGTGAACTCACGAAACGATGCGAACAAAACCTCGACCTCGGCCGCCGTCGCGCCGGGCTCGAACTCGTCCATCAGTGCGTCGTAGGCTTCCGTCTCAAAACCGATCCGGTCGGCCACCTGTTTCTTCAGATCGATCAGCTTTGAAAGGTGGGGCGCGAAGGTCGAGAAGGTGTCCGTCTCGCGGGCCTTCGTCCAGGCATGCTTCGCCAGCGACGAGGCGTGCGCGATCTCCTTGACCAGCGCGGTCGGGATCTTGACTGCCCGGTCGTACGATCGTTTCGTTTCTCGAAGGTTCGCCGAGGCACATTCGTCATTCGCCTCCGCGCTCACGAGCAAGTTGCCCGTCTCATCTGCGGTGAACTGCTCGTGCGACAGGCCAGCGATGAGCGCTAGTTGCTCTGCTCGTGCGTCCGCGCCGCGCGTCGGCATGTGAATCTCCTGATCCCAATCGAGAAGTTGCTCGATCGACCCAAGCCGTCCGACATTCCGCACCCGATCCATGAGTTTCTCATACGCACTTGCCATCGCCTCAGTCTCCGACTCAAACTCAATCAGACAAATCTCATCGCAACAC
>JAJRSR010000077.1 GCA_024278695.1 Planctomycetota bacterium
CCACATGCACGCCGCGTAGCATACCGTAAAGCTGTAGCCGGATGCAACCACTGGGCGAAAGCTATGGGACGTTGCCAACGCCGTTTCTGTCCCTTAGTGGCTTAGTCTTCGGCGAAGGCGGAGCGAGTTTAGCACCACGCTGATCGAGGACATCATCATGGCGGCGGCCGCGATGCCGGGGCTGATGCGTCCGGTGGCGGCTAGGGGGATGGCCACGGCGTTGTAGAAAAACGCCCAGAACAGGTTTTGCTTGATGATTCGAACAGCGCGACGCGCCAGGCGGATGGCGTCGGCGATGCCGCAGAGTCGTTCGTGGAGGAACGTGACGTCGGCCGTCTCCGTTGCGACATCGGTGGCTGTGGCAAACGTCATTCCCACGTCGGCGGCGGCTAGCGCCGGGGCGTCGTTGATTCCATCACCCACAAACGCGACGCGGTCGCCGGCGCTCTTTCGCCGCGTGACCTCGGCCAGCTTCTGCTCCGGGGTTAGTGCGGCACCGATGTCGGTGATGCCTACTTCTGCCGCGACACGGTTCGCGGCGGATTCGTTATCGCCGGTGAGCATGCCCACGCCCACGCCGAGCCGTCGCAGTTGATCGATGGCGTCGCGGGCATCGGGTCGAAGTTGATCTACGAGATCAACCTGTCCAGCGAAGGTGCCGCCGCTGGCCACGTACACCTGCGTGGATGACGCCGGTCCACCGTCTTGGTCTGTCTCAACCGGCACTGCGATCCCGAGATCGCGCAGAAACCTGGCACTACCGACATGGACTGTTGCTTGGTCAATCGTCGTTTCCACGCCGCGACCGGGATGGTTGGTGAAGGACTCAGGTTTTGATAATGTGAGATTTTTCGCCTCGGCTGCAGCGACTAGGGCGCGGGCCAGCGGATGTTGCGCGAGTTGTTCGGCCGATGCCGCCAGGCGCAGGACATCGTTTTCCGTCGCCGCGCGATCTTGCTCCGGTGCGACTGTGATTGTTGTGACGGCCGGTGATCCGAGCGTGAGTGTGCCGGTTTTGTCGATCAGCACCTCTCGAATCCCGCCAGCCGCTTCAAGGGCCGCGGCGTCACGCACGAGAATACCGTCTAACGCAGCCGTCCCCGTGGCCACGAGCACCGCCGTTGGCGTGGCGAGGCCCATCGCGCACGGGCATGCGATGACCAGCACGGCCACCGCTCGAATCATCGCGACGGACCATCCATGCTCTGTGCCCAGCGCCGTGCCGATTAGCGTGATCAGTGCCAAGACCACGACGATCGGCACGAAGACGCCAGCCACACGATCGGCGATACGCTGCATCTGTGTCTTACCGCCCTGCGCTTCTTCAACCGCGCGCAGAATGCGGCCAACCGCTGATTCCGTTCCCACGCGTGTGGCCGAGATCGTGAGAAGCCCGTCATGCACGACGCAGCCAGCTTGAACCTCGTCACCAACTGCTCGGCGTACCGGTAGCGATTCGCCAGTGACTGCGCTCTCATCGACGGATGCTTCGCCTTCAACGACGGTGCCATCGACAGGGATGACCGTGTCCTGCGCCACGCGAATCTGATCTCCCGGCTGAATGCTGTCGGCCCGCGTTTCGCGGATACCGTCCGGCGTGACAAGTTGGGCTGTCACTGGCATACGCCTAGCGAGTGCGGCCACCGCGCCGGACGCCTCACGCTTCGCGCGCATCTCAAGGTAGCGACCCAGGCTGATGAACGACAAAATCAACGCGATGGCGTGAAAGTGGGTGTCGTCCGGTCGAGCCATGACCAGCGCGGCGAGGCTGGCGACGTAGGCCACAGAGACGCCAAGGGCGACGAGTAAGTCCATGTTCGGTGCGCGACGTAGCAAGGCTTGAAAGCCGCCGACCAGGATGGGCGCACCGGCCGCCGAGAACACGAGCATGGAGCAGAGCAGGGCTTCGAGTCCCACGGACCAAATCTCGCTTCCGTGGTTTGAGCCGCGTAGTACCGGTGCGAGCCAATGAATCGCGAGGATGGGCAGCGTCAGTCCGATGGCGTGGACGAAGGTCTGCCGGTGTTGCTGGAGTTTGGCGTCTTGTGTTTGCGCTAGTCCGGAAGAGGCCGCCGCAGTTTCACGAAAGGTGTCGGCATCATAGCCGGCCGCCTGCACCGCACGGATGAGATCGGCGTGCGTGACGCGACCCGGCTGCCGTTCCACGGTGGCGGTTTCCGTAGCCAGGTTGACGCGGGCATTCGTTACGCCGTCGATGGCGGCCAACGCGCGCTCGACACTCCCGGCACAGCCAGCGCAAGTCATGCCCTCGATGCGTAGACGCGCTGTTTGGGAATCTGTCGGTGAAGCGTCATGATCGTTCGTCATGGTGCGTGGTTTCTCATGTTTGGGGCAGAGGAGTCTGATACCCTGGTGCGCGGACGGATTTTAACGCGCGACGGGTTGTGGTCCAGCCTGGGAGTCGTTCTCGGATATATGGGGCCTCAATGTGTGGCATATCCCTCAAGACGCCACTCCGTGGTGGGGCAACAGACGCACCCGGGCTGGGTTGGCTGCCTCTATCGGAATGCTCCGTTGAGGCGGGAACGGGGTCCTTTTGCGATACCCATCCTGCCACACCTTGAAGAACGCACGCGATTCCGATTGTGTCCGGTGGTTTTTTCCGGACGCCTCGCGCTTTGCAATGTTTCCGGCTACACACGAAGAATCGTGACGGTTTTGGCACCAGGATTGCCAGAAGGCAAGGCACCGAATGCCGCCACTGGGTTGAGTTGTGTTAGCTTGATCGGTGTGGATTGTAGGGCGTCGTCGGGTTTTTCGGAGTGTTACGGCCGCCATCGCGGCGGCCTTTATGCGAGTGAGACCAGACTAACCCGGGCTCTTCCCAGACTCTCCTTTCTCCGGCCCGAACACAGGGGGAGCCCGGCTGGTCTTGCGATTCGATTGTTTCGGTCGCCTACGCGGGGTTTCTCGCGTCGTTATCGGCGGTTTGCGTCTTTTCGCTGGATGCGGGAAGGCGTCATTTCGTTTAGACTCACCCTCCTTGGTTTGACCTGAGTATTTGATCCGAGTCTACGATCTGGGAATCTTATCTGGTGCGTGTTGCGATCGCCCAAATCAATCCGACCGTCGGCGATATAGACGGGAATGCCAAACTTGTCACCGAGGAGATTGCTCGCGCCAAGGGTGCGGGGGCTGATCTGGTCGTGATGCCGGAGTTGGCCCTGTTCGGGTACCCGCCTAAAGATCTGGTTCGCCGCGCGGATGTTGTCGAGCGGAACGAGGCCGCACTTCGCTGCATCGCCAATGGTTGTGTCGGAATCTCAGCGATCGTGGGGTACGCACGCCGGGGGAAATCCGATCGCGGGCGCGGGCTCTTCAATGACGCAGCTTTGCTACAAGACGGCCGGGTTGTCGCGAGCTACAGCAAGATGTTGCTGCCCACCTATGACGTGTTCGACGAATCGCGCTACTTCGACGCCGGTTCGGATGTGTGTGTCGTTGACATACCCACGGCCTCCGGTGTGGTACGCGCCGGGATTACGATTTGTGAAGACCTCTGGCACGATGAGCAGTTCGCTGGGCGGACGGTGTATGGTATCGATCCGATTGCGGCGACGGTTGCGGGTGGTGCGGAGTTGATCGTGAACCTTTCGGGGTCGCCGTTTCGCGTGGGCGTGCAGGCGCGTCGTGAGGCGCTGTTCATTCGGCAGGTAAAGCGGCTGAACGTGCCGTTGGTCTATGTGAATCAGGCGTCGGCCAACGATGATCTCATTTTTGACGGCGCTAGTCTTGTGATAGACGCTGGTGGGGCGGTTGTCGCTCGGGCTCGTGCGTTTGAGCCGGAGTCGGTTGTTGTGGACCTCGGTTCGACTGCTGGTGCCACGGCCGTGACTGCGTATCCCGATCGGGTGAGTAGTGTTCGGCGGGCGTTGGTTCTTGGGATCCGAGACTATCTGCGTAAGACCGCGTTCGAGGCGGTTGTCGTCGGGCTTTCGGGCGGGATCGATTCTGCGCTGACTGTGGCGCTGGCGGTTGAAGCGCTCGGCGCGGCGCGGGTACACGCGGTGGCGCTGCCGTCGCGTTTTAGTAGCGATCATAGTGTGGCCGATGCAGAGGCGTTGGCCCAGTGCCTTGGCGTTGAATTACGGCACGTTCCGATCGAACCGATGCACGCGGCCACGGAGGCGGCGCTCGAGCCGATCTTTGTCGGTACTGCGCCGGGTGTGGCCGAGGAGAACATCCAGGCGCGCATTCGTGGTGCCGTGTTAATGGCGCTGTCCAACAAGTTCGGCTGGTTGCTGCTGACCACGGGTAACAAGAGCGAGTTGGCTGTCGGGTATTGTACGCTGTATGGCGATATGTGCGGCGGGTTGGCTGTTCTCAGCGATGTCCCCAAAACGCTGGTGTATGAGCTTGCAAAGCTCATCAATTCCGATGCGGGTCGCGATGTGATTCCACAGCATACCATCGACAAAGCTCCCTCGGCCGAGCTGCGAGAGGGGCAAACCGATCAAGACTCGCTCCCGCCGTACGACGTGCTGGATGCGATCATCGAGGCTTACGTCGAGCGTGATTTGTCGGTAGATGCCATCGTGAATCTTGGCTACGAATGCGATATCGTGGACTGTGTGACTCGCATGATTGATTGCAGTGAGTACAAGCGTCAGCAGGCGGCCGTCGGATTAAAAGTCACCAGTCGCGCCTTCGGCACCGGTCGTCGCATGCCGATCGCCGCGACGTTTCGTTAGTACATTCCTGGTCAACGCGTCGCGGTCTGGAAAAGCCGAACGATGTCCCAATCGCTGCGAGCCGCAGGTTTCAACCTGCGCGGTTTCCCAGATATCGAACGTCACACGAAACACGTAGCACCGCGCGGGCTAAAGCCACGCGGCTCGGGGGTGTTTGTCGAGATAGGCAGTTGTCGGTTGATAGCCTTGTCGCGATTGGCTGTGCCGCCGTGCTTTGCCGTTACGCCAAGTCTGCGAGCACGGCCTTTAATAGTGACCAGGATTTTTCCACGGACTTTGGGTAGACGCGTTCGTCCGGACTGTGGGCACCTTCGATGCGCGGTCCGAATGAAACCATGTCGATCTCACCGACGCGCTCGCCGATGATGCCGCACTCTAGTCCGGCGTGGATGGCCGCAACTTCCGGTGATGCATCGAAGAGTTTTTCGTAGACCCGTCGGACGGATCCGAGGACGGCCGAATCGACGTTCGGCTCCCAGCCGGGGTATTCGTTGTCGTTCGAGACAGAGGCACCGGCCAACCGCCCGACGGCCGCGATCTGAGCGAGCGTGACGTCGTTCCAATAGGCCGAGGAGCTGCGCGACAGGCAGCCGACTTCCACCTTGCCTGACGGTGTGATTGACATGGTGGAGACGTTGTTGGACGTCTGAACGAGCCCTGGGACTGCGGGGCTCATGCCGAGCACGCCTTGCGGTAGCGCTGCGAACGCCGCGAGGACGCTGGCGGAATCTTGCGCACTGAGCACCTGATTCGGGGCTTTGGCCGCTTGGACTTCGATCGTGGTGCCGGGTTCGTTGGATTCGTTGGTTGCGCTTGCAGTCACCTTTGCCGCGGCCTGACTCAACGCGGCCGTCATGCCAGCCGGTCCGCAGACGATGGCATGCGCCTCGCGTGGGATGGCGTTACGCTTGCTGCCGCCGCGCGCCGCGCCAAGCCGAAGCCCCGCGACGCCGCTTCCAAGAAGTACCTGTGCGAGCAGTTTGATGGCGTTGGCCCGGTTGTCTTGGATGTCGCAGCCGGAATGCCCGCCGCGTAGCCCGGTGATCGATACGGACGCGGTTTCTGCGCTGCTGTCCGCCGTTTCCGGGGTGAGCGACCACGTGAGGTTCGTGTCACACCCGCCCGCGCAGCCGATGTACAGCGCGTCGTCCTCTTCGGAGTCCAGGTTGAGCAAACGCCGCCCCTTGAAAGACGTCGGTGTCAGGGCCTTGGCACCGGTCATGCCTGCTTCTTCATCCGTAGTGAGCAGGATCTCCAGTGGTCCGTGGACCACGCTGTTATCCAGCGCCGCCGCGAGTGCCATGGCCACGCCGATTCCGTTGTCGGCACCGAGCGTCGTGCCTCGTGCGCGAACGATGGTCTCACCGTTGGCGTCTTTGTCCATGAGGAGGTGGATGCCCTCGTTGTTGAAGTCGTGCTCGGTGTCGCTGTTTTTCTCACACACCATGTCGATGTGCGCTTGCATGACGGTAATGGGGGCGCGCTCATGCCCGGAAGTGGCGGGAACAGTCACGACGAGATTGCCCGCACCGTCTTCGGTGTAGCTGAGGCTGTGCGTCTTGAACAGCTCGCGGAAGTGGGCGCGGATTTTCTCCTCGTGCTTCGATTCTCTGGGCACGGCCGACATGCCGGAGAAGATCTGCCAGATGAGTTTCGGTTCGAGCGTTTCCAATGTTGCGGTCATGAGCGTTACCTTATTTGTCGGTTTCCTTGCCCCAGAGCTGCGCCAGCTCGATGAGGACGTTGACGGCGGTTTCCATCTGGTCGAGACAGGCGAACTCCAGCGGCGAATGAAAGTTGTGCATCCCGGCCGACAGGTTGGGCGTGGGCAGGCCCAGCTCGCTAAAGCGTGAGCCGTCCGTACCGCCGCGAATAGATGAGAACTCCGGTTCGATGCCTACGTTACGCATGGCCTGCGCCGCGAGCGCGACGGCACGCGGCTCTTTTTCCAATGCCTCAACCATGTTGCGGTACTGCTTTGTTACGGTGATGTCGATTGACGAACCGGGATGGTTCGCGACGACGGTTGCCGCAATCTCGCGCAGCATCTCGGCCTGCGTCGCGAGGTCTGAGGAATCAAAACTGCGAAGCAGCGTCCGAATCTTGACCTCGCCCACGCCGCCTTCTATGGCGTAGGGGTGGACGAAACCGTCGCGACCTTCCGTGACTTCCGGTGCGAGCCGATCCTCGGGGAGCCGCGTGAGAAAGTCGCTGGCGACTTTCATGGCGTTGATCATTCTTCCATTGGCAAGTCCGGGGTGGATGTTCTTGCCGGTGACCGTGACGATGGCCAGGTCCGCCGAGAAGGTTTCGTTTTCAATCTGACCGGCGTCTTCGCCGTCGAGCGTGTAGCCGACGGTTGCGCCGACTTTCGCGAGGTCTACCTTATCCGTGCCGTGGCCGATTTCCTCGTCGCAGGTGAAGACCACGCGGATGGGGCCATGTTTGATGTCTGGTTGGTTCATGAGCTGCGCCGCGGCGGTCATGATGATCGCGACACCGGATTTGTCGTCAGCCCCGAGAAGCGTAGTGCCGTCGGTCGTGACGATGGTCTTGCCCTTGAGCTTGGCGAGCGCCTCGGCTTCCGAGACGCGGATTACCTTCGATGGATCACCGGTTAGCGAGATATCCTTGCCGTCGTAGTTCTTATGGACGACGGGTTTGACGTTCTTCCCCGGCGCCTCGGGCGAGGTATCGACGTGAGCGAACCACGCGGTGGTGACGGCACCATCCACATTGCCGGGGATCGTTGCCATGACGATCCCGTGCTCGCTCATACTGACATCGGTGAGCCCGAGTTGTTTGAGTTCTTCCGTGAGCATCTTGCCGAGATCGAGCTGTCCGGGAGAACTCGGGTAACATCCGGCGTCCTCGACGGCCGTCGTTTCAACGCGAACATAACGGCAAAACCGATCGAGCAGTGTGGTCATGATCTATTCCTACAGGGTCTCTTGTGTCGCAGTCCGTGCGCGTGCGTTGATGACTGTCGGTTACTTCGGATCGCCGGTGGTGGTGAGCTCTATGGGGTTCGGTAGGTCGAGATCTTGGATCTGCTTGAGGATGCGATCCCGATCACCGACGAGGACGAGCACACTCTGGTCCAACGGAATGGCGTCGTAGGCCAGGCGGTTGAGATCCGTGTTACCGATCTTGGCCATGGCGTCCAGGTCTTGCGCAAGCTGGGCGAACGGTTGCCCGTTACGTACCAGCGTGACGCCAGCGCCGATGATACCGCCCAGACCTTCGAACGCTTGCATGGTACGCATACGTTGCGTGGTACGTGTCTTATGCGCCTCGACGTTGGTGATATCTCCGGACCTAATCGCGGCGAACTCTTTTAGGAACTCGCCGATGGAGGCTCCGGTGACGTCGGCGCGGACGCTTGAGCCGGCTGTCAGATAACCCACCGACGGCGACATGGTGAAGCTCGACCTAGCGCCGTAGGTGTAGCCCTTGGCCTCGCGGAGGTTTTGATTCAGCCGGCTGGTAAAGCTGCCGCCGAGGATCGTGTTGAAAAGCTGTAGGGGAATGCGCCGTGGATCATTGTAAGCGGCACCGGGCATCGTAAACCGGATGACGGTCTGCACCGCTCCTGGTCTGTCCACGATGTAGAGTTTGCGACCGACTGGTCGGGCGGCCGCGAAGCTGGGTGCGGTGAGTCCCGGTGTTTCCTTGGCATCGCGCCACGGTCCGAAGGTTTTTTCGAGCTCTGTGCGTATGTCTGCTTTGGTGAGGTTGCTTGCGACAAAGATCACGGCTGCCGAAGGGCGGTAGAGTCGCTCGTGGAATATCTTGGCCTCTTCCAATGCGGTGGCTTGCGCCGTGACCACCGTACCGAGGCGCGGACGGCTGAATGGATGCAAGTCGCCAAAGAACGCACGCATGCTCACCGTGGATGCGACATAGGTCGGTTGATCCAGGCGTTGCTTGAGCTCTTGGACGTGCAAGTCGTGAACGCGCCGCCACTCCTTCGAGTCGAATCGTGGGGCCATGATGGCGCTACTCGCCAGGGCTAGCGCTTCACCGAAGTTTCTCGACAGTACTGAGAGTGACGCCGTCGTTGACTCCAATCCACTGGAGACGTTGAAGGATGCGCCGAGTTGATCGAGTGCGTCGGCGAAGGCGACGGCCGATAGCGTGCCGCAGCCTTCATCCAGCATGTCGGCCGTGAGTGTGGCGAGCCCGGCCCGACCTTTCGGGTCTGACGTAGTACCGTAGGGGAACATGACCGTCATGTTGGTGAGCGGTAGTTCCTTGCGCTGCCAGTAGTGAACGGTGATCCCGTTGCTCAGAGCGAACGTGTCCGGCACCAGCGGTGAAAACGCGGCGGCAGTTGCGACTTGCGGCTGCGCATCACGCGGGTTTGTCTTGGGGGACTTCAATTCCGGGACGACGCGTAGGATCAGGCGGGCGTCGGGTGTCAGCGTTTTCTCGGCCCAGCTTCGGACATCTTCGGTGGTGGCGTTGCGGTACCGATCCAGATCACGCTTGAACGAATCCGGCTCGCCGAAAAAGAACTGGTACGAGTTCAAAAGATTCGCCCGACTCAGGATGGACTGAAGCCCGCGGAGCGTTCGGAACTCAACCTGCGCGCGTTCCCGTTCAAGTTCGGCTTTGGTTGGTCCCTTGGCCACGAATTCGCGAAGGACTTCGTCGATCGCAGTTTCCAATGAGTCCTGCGATACGCCTTCTTTCGCTGTGGCTTCGATGAAAAAGAGCGACCCGAGCAGCATGGATGCTTGGTAGGCGTTCACGTCGATAGCGAGCTCATTTTCGTAGATCAGCTTTTGGTAGAGTCGGCTCGATATCCCGGACGAAAGTACTGCGGCGGCGAGGTCCATCTCAGCATCACCGGACGCGAAGTGGGCCGGGCTGTGGTACACCATGATGGTGCGCGCGAATTCGACGTTATCAGTCTCCGTGACGCGAATCAACTTGTCGAGCTTCACGGGCTTCGCGGCGGCATGCACGACATCCGAGCCGCGCGGTAGAGTTCCGAAGAGCTTTGCGATGAGCGGCTTCACCTCGGTCGGATTGAAATCACCCGCAACCACGAGCGATGCGTTGCTGGGGACGTAGTAGGTGCCAAAGAAGTTCTTGACGTCTTCTACGGTGGCGGCTTCGAGGTCTTCGTGCGTGCCGATGACGGGGATGTGGTAGGGGTGTCCCTCGGGAAACATGAGCCCGATCACGCGGAGGTCGGCCTTGCCGTAGGGACGGTTTTCGTAGCTCTGCCGCCGCTCGTTACGCACTACCTCACGTTGTTTGTCGAGCTTTTCCTGAGTCATGTATTTGCCCAGGTCTTCCAGGCGGTCGGCTTCCAGCCATAGCAAGGTCGGCAGTAGCTCGGCCGGTCCCATCTCGAAGTAATTGGTGCGGTCCTCACTGGTGGTGGCGTTGTTCCAGCCGCCGCCCGCCTCCATGATGTTATCAAAGTCAGAGCCGGCGACCCGTTTCGTACCCATGAACATGAGGTGCTCGAAGAGGTGGGCGAAGCCGGAGCGCCCCGGTCGCTCGTCTTTTCCGCCGACGTAGTACCAGATGTTGACCGAAGCCACCGGCAGCGTGTGATCCTCGTGGAGGATGACGGTCATGCCGTTGGGCAGGGTGTATTTCTCATAGGGAACGGCCTTAGTGGTGGCGGCAGACGAAAGCATGACCCAAGCGACAAGCGCAGCGCATGTATAACGTGTCATCATCAGTACTCCTTATGGGCGAATCCCCACATGTCGGCGAGCACGCCAAGGGTGCTCGTCTCCTTGTGGCCGGGCTGTTGCACGCGGCCAATTCAGTCCTATTGAAAACGCACAGGTCGAAGGATACCCGACCGTTGGAGGCTTGGCCACTGTGGAAAGGTGTGCGTAGCACGACGCTGCCAGCGGGTAGGTCGTAAGATAAGAGGGTGCGGCTGACGATGGGCGTGCTACGGCACCTCAGCGGTTAATAGCGTCTGGAATGCGGCGAAGTCCCAGAGGTTCACGGAGGCATCAGCATCGAAGTCAAATGCCTCGCAGCCGGGATCGACCTTGGCGAAACCGGAAAGGCAAGAGGCCCATTCCTTGTAGTCGAGGCTGTCGATGATGTCGTCGCAGTTGAAATCCCCGATCCCGCGTTCATACGCACCGCGGTCTACCTGGCCGCACAGCACGCGCGGGGCACCGTCCAGATCGGCCGGCAGCGATTGCATGGCGATCACGGCATTGAGCCCCGAATCCAACGATGGCGAGGTGTTCATCAGGCGGTGATCGCCTCGCTCCCACAAAGCGCCGCCGAACCAGAACCCCTCTGCGACGAAATCCGGGTCCAGGGTGTTGTTGCCAACCCCCGGCCAGCCGCCCGCAATCGTAGAACTTGTGACGGATAGAACCGGTGCCAAAGTAGACAAGCTGATGCTAGCACCCGTATCGACCCAGTTGGACCAGACGATGGAATTGGTCAGGTTTGGGTTGCAATCGACTGTAGCGCATTGGGTGCCGTTCTCATTCGGTTGGCCGCCGCGCGCGATGCAACTGAAAAACGACAGGTCGTCGCAGGTACCGTCGGGTAGACAGCATGAAATGGTGCCGCATTCGAGGTCGGTGCAATCCAGGCCGGGGTACCAAGTGCCCGCGGTGAAGTCGCAACTGGCCTTCGTAGTGAGGTCTGAGCAACCGGCAAACCCGCAACACGCCCAAACATCTCGGCCGTTACCGTCCATGTGGATACCGCCGCCCCGCATCACGGCTCGGTTGCCGATAAGGGTGCAGTTGACGATCTGGGTTTCGCCCTCGCTTAGATAGATGCCGCCTCCGGTTAGTCCGGCGAAGTTTCCTTCAATCAAGGAGTTCGCGATCAGCGCGTTTGACTGGTCGCACGACACGCCGCCGCCTTCCCCGGAAGTGCTTCCGGCCTGTGTGGCTGAGTTCCCGACAATGATGCAACCATCGACCGTGGGGGTGCCGAATCTCAAAGCCAACCCGCCGCCGCCGATAGCGCTGGTGTTGTCCATGATCGTCGTGTCGGTGATCGTGATGTCGCTGAAGTCAGCAAAAACGCCGCCGCCGCGACCAGTGGAAAAGTTTTCGGAGATCAAACAGCGGCGAATGGTGGGCTTGGACGCTTCGATGCTTCGTATTCCGCCGCCGCCAAAGTTGGATGCGTTCCGACGGATGGTGCAATTTTCGATGAGTGGCTCACTTTGCCTGAGTAGCAGTATACCACTGGATGTGGGACCGTTGCCCTCGATGACGCACTGGCGAATGGTTGGCGATGATCGCGAAACGACGATGCCCATGTTCCACGCTCCGGAGATGGTGAAGCCGTCGAGGACGGTGCCGCGCCCTTCGCCGCTTAGGAAACTAAAGCCGAACTGCTGCCCGACGGCGTCGATCGTACAGGAGGGGGTGTCGTTATCGCATCGGACCGTAACCAGTTTCCCGGAAAACTCGACGCTGTGGTTTCCCGTGCCGGTATAAGTGCCGGGTGCTACCAGGACCGTATCGCCACGACCGGCCGCATCGATGCCCGCCTGGATTGTGGGGTACTCGGCGGGAACGCGGAGCACATTCTGGCAATTGTCAGGGACGCCGTTTTCATCCAGGTCTGCAACTAGCCCGGATGCAATGTCACACTCGTCCGCTAGACCGTTGAAGTTGCAGTCGAATTGGCAGACGTCGAGGATGCTGTCATTGTTGCAGTCTTGGAACGTGCCTCTGCTGATGTCGCACTCATCGGGATGGTTGTTGTTGTTGCAGTCGATCTCCAACCAGGAGCACTCGTCGGGGATGCCGTTACCGTTGCAGTCTGTGCTTCGAAGCATTTCGATGTCGCATTCGTCGGGAAAGCGGTTGTTGTTGCAGTCGGTTTCGAGGTCGATGCAGTCGTCAGGAATACCGTTGGCGTTGCAGTCGAAGCTGATGCCTTGGTCGATGTCGCAGAGGTCGGGTTGGCCGTTGCTGTTGCAGTCGCCTTCCGGTTGGACGCATTCATCGGGGACACCGTCGCCGTCGCAGTCTTCGCTGGTTTCATTCTTGATGTCTGACCGATCGGGGATGCCGTTGTCGTTGCAGTCTGGCAGGATCGTGATTCGTGCGGGATGATATCCGGCGATAGGCAAGATCGAGTTATTCACATCGGCCAGAAACGAATTCACTTCGCTGAACGTGATCGTGAAAGTCCCGGAAGCGTTCTCCGGTACGTCCACAATAAGCGTGCCGAGGTACTTGGGCACACCTCGGTCAACGATAGCGCGGTCCTGTTCAAACAACACGCCCCCAAGTCGTACGTTTAGCACGTCGGACAGCGCAATTGCTGGAATCCCTGCGAATAGGTAATTCAGATGTGATTCGTCAATGTTCCAAGAACCTGTAGGCTCGCAGATTCCCTCATTGGCGCACTCGGCCGAGGCTAGGCAATCGTCGTTGTCTACACAGGTAAGCGTTGCGAGTGACAGTGTTCCGGTCTCATCGCTGATGAAACTGTTTTGGTCGATCATGGCCTGATAAACAACCACGCGCGGTACGCCGTCTTGATCGGGATCCCATCCTGATACGCGTGGCTCGAGCGTTACGGTGAAGCCGCCGGCCACCAGGAAGATATCCCGACCCTCGATGAAAAACTCCCCCGTCGAGTCAATCGGGACGAGTTCAAACCCTAGCGAGCATTCGTCGGGGATTGCGTCGGCGTCGCCGTCGGTGGATGTGCCGTTCAAAATGTCGCAACTATCTGCGACGCCGTTTTCGTTGCAGTCACGCTCGCACGGGTCGGGGAGTCCGTTGCCGGAGCAGTCTTCACTGAGTCCCGTTGCGATATCGCATTCATCGGGAATGAGATTGTCGTTGCAGTCGGTGCTTGTCTCGCTGGCGATATCACAAAGGTCTGCTTCGCCGTTATTGTTGCAATCCAGAAAAAAACCCACCTGGCACTCATCGGGAACGCCGTCATCATTGCAGTCTGTGCTGGTTAAATCTGTGATGTCACACGCGTCGGCCATCCCGTTGGCATTACAGTCGGGCTCGCACTCATCGGGGATTTCGTTCGTGTTGCAGTCCGTGCTACTGCCGCTGAGTATATCACACCGATCGACGATTGAGGTGCTGTTGCAGTCGGGGTCACAATCGTCGGGGAGCGAATTGCCGTCGCAATCGATGGCTCCTGGGCCGTCCAACTCCACCTCGTCGAGTAGGCCGTTGCGG
Source organism: Planctomycetota bacterium (assembly GCA_024278695.1). Lineage (GTDB taxonomy): Bacteria > Planctomycetota > Phycisphaerae > UBA1845 > UBA1845 > JAJRSP01. The sequence continues at coordinate 13,886 of JAJRSR010000077.1, forward strand.
TTGCAGTCTCCCACGGCTGCTAGTGCGTCGATGATTCCCTCGGACACGGAACGACCTTCCATCGCTTGGACGGGACGTGCGGTTTCAATGATTCGAGCGCGCACGTTTTGCCATGGCAGATCGGGTTGCCGGCCGGCCACCAGTGCCACGAGCCCCGTGACGTGCGGTGCCGCCATAGAAGTTCCGTCGAGGAAGGCATATCCCGAATCAAGGAACGTACTATAAACGTTGATGCCGGGAGCGCTGACGTCAACACTCCGTTTTCCGAAGTTAGATGTTTTGGGTTTGCGGTCGTTATTGTTGAGCGCCGCCACGGCGATGATGTTGTCCAGATCGTAGCTCGCAGGGTAATATGGAAAAGCGTCATTGTCCGTGCCAAGCCCGAGAAAGCCGTTGCCGGCCGCTGCGACGAACAAGTGCCCAGCGTTTCCTAAGGCTTCGATTGAGTCATACATCGCTTGAGAAAAGCACTCGTAGCACCCCCAGCTATTGTTCGAGACGGGGATGTCGTTGGCTAAAATGTAGTCGAGCGCGATGAGAATCGTTGAGATGAATGCGCCGCTAGCGTCGCCGATCTTAAGTGCCACTATCTGGCATTCCCAGTTCATACCCGCGACACCAATGCCATTATCACCCGCCGCGCCAATGATGCCGGCGATGTGTGTGCCATGCCCGTCCGTGTCGAAAGGGATGCCGTGGCCAGCTTGCATGTTGTAGCCGTGGATATCGTCGATCCATCCGTTTTCGTCGTCATCAACTCCGTTGCCGGGGATTTCGCCGGGGTTTGTCCACATGTTGGCCGCGAGGTCGGGGTGTGTGAAGCTCACGCCCGTGTCCGTTACGGCGATTTTGAAACCTGGGTCACCCGTCCAGATGTCCCACGCTTCGAACGCTCGCGCATCTGCCCCCATCAGCCCTGGGTCGTTGTCTGCGGTTTGGCCGACGTTCTCCATGCCCCATTGCAAGCCGAACCATGGATCGTTGGGCGTGCGTGTAAACTCGACCATGTAGTCGGGCTCGGCATACGCTACCATCGGGTCCGCGCGTAACTCAGCGAGAAGCTCATCCACGGAATCTTCCGGAACTGACATCACACAAAGATCAGCCACCGTTTCAGACCAATGCCACACGGAGCACCCCGGCGGCAAACTCACTGTGCGCGGTGTGCCGGCGGCGGCCGATGGGTCTGGGAGGAACCGAACGAGCAGACGCGAGGGGTGGCGGGCTGCCGATCCACCGCGCGGATCGACCGCGGATGTCACGGCTTGGCCGAAACTCATCCCGGTCATGGCATGGACGATGATCCACGTAAGAATCCAGACGCCATACGAGCGACACCCGATTGATTTCCGCCCGCCGTTGGTAGCCGTGTTATCTGAAATCGTAATCGCTCCCCTGAAAAAACGCGTTTGGGACGACAGAGCCCACGCCAGAGGAACACACGACCGGGGGCAGGAGACCGGCGGGTGTTTCTCTGAGCAGTCCAAACGCGTCATGTCCGTTCCTATTATCATTATTCCCGTTTTTTTCGGATGTCCACCCTGAGTACCCAATATCTTGTCGGATTATGCGACAACGGTGTGGTTTGCATTCGAAATCGAGCGCTCGGGTTTGGGCCACGGCTATCGACCAATCCCAGCATGACGATACAATGAGTACCGCATGTGCAGCACCGAATCGATTCCTGACGCGACCGCGCCCACACCGTACGCCTTTTTCGGTCTTACCCCCACAGAGCTGGAAGCACGGTTAACCTCGTGGGGGCAGCCGCGGTTTCGTACTGGTCAGATCGTCGATTGGGTGTACCGCAAGGGCGTCGAGGCCTATTCCGAAATGACCAACCTGCCCAACGGGCTGCGTGATCGTCTTTCGGCCGAGTTGCCGCTGTTCGAGTCCGAGGTGGTTCGTCGTCAGGAATCGACAGACGGTGTGACTAAGCTGCTTCTCCAGTGGGGTGACGGTGCGACGAGCGAGTGTGTGCTGATCCCCGACGGCGAGCGGCGCACGGCCTGTATTTCCAGTCAGGTGGGTTGTCCGGTTGGGTGTGTGTTTTGCGCGAGTGGGCTCTCCGGGCTTCAACGGCAACTATCATCGGGAGAGATCGTCGAGCAGGCGATGCGCGCAGCCCGGCTCTGCGGCGACGGTTCCCGGCTGTCCAACGTCGTGTTCATGGGGCTGGGTGAGCCGCTGGCCAACTACGCCGCGACGGTGCGTGCGGTCCGGACGATCAACGCCGAATGGGGTATGGGTATCGGGGCGCGCAAAATCACTGTCAGCACGGTGGGGCTTGCCGGCCAGATGCGCAAACTCGCCGAAGAGGGGCTGCAGATCACGTTGGCCGTATCGTTGCACGCGCCGGATGATGAACTCCGGCAGCAGTTAATCCCCTGGGCTGACCGCGTCGCGATCGAAGAACTTGTGGATGCTGGGCGCTATTACTTTGAACGCACCGGTCGCGAGATCACGCTCGAATATATTCTTCTGGAGGGCCTCAACGACGGCGTCGCCCAGGCGCGTGCGCTCTCACGGGTTACCAAGCGAATGCGCTGCAACGTGAATCTGATTTCGTACAACCCGGTCGAAGGGTTACCCTACCGGCGGTCCTCCGGGAAAGCCGTGGAGGTGTTTGCGAAGGCGCTGAGCGAAGCCGGTGTGAATGTTCATGTGCGCCGTAGCCGCGGACTTGATATTGACGCCGCGTGCGGTCAGCTACGCCGACGTACTGAGAGCGACACGATACCCCTCAATGTGGTCGAGTGATTGAATTAGTTGCGCGACGAGAGGGGGGCGGTGTTTCTGACGTTCGAATCGCTCAGATAGTCGTGGAACTTATGGAACGCGATACTAGACGAGGTGAGAAACGACATGACGCTGGAACTTGGCGTTTGCAGTTGGAGCTTGGACCGAGAGGATGCCGCGCGCGCGATTCGGTTGGCCGGTTCAGAACTCGGCGTGCGTGCGATCCAAGTCGGGTTCTTTTCTCGTTCTGCGATTGACGGCGTTTCGGCAACCGCTCTAGCCAAGGCTGCGGCCGAAACGGCGTGTGCCATTGTCGGCACGTTTGTCGCGTTCGAATCCGAGGATTACACATCCATCGCCACAATCGCAGAGACGGGCGGGTTCCTGCCCGATGTGCACTGGGAAGGGCGGTTAGAATCGGTCCGTCGTGTGGTCGCACTGACCGGGGCGCTGGGGTGTTCCTACGTCGGCGTTCACGTCGGTACGATCCCGAATGATGAAACCGCACCGGCATGGGGAACGCTTTTGACGCGCACGCGCACCGTGGCCGATGAGTTGGCCGCTGCTGGTCTGACGCTGCTTCTGGAGACGGGGCGGGAGCCGGTGGCGGTGTTGCTTCGGTTCATCGACGCTGTCGCAAGGGACAACGTGAGTGTCAACTTTGATCCGGGCAACCTAATGGTGTATGGCGTGGATGATCCGGTGCGAGCCGGAGCCGCTCTGCGTGGACGTGTGAAGCTGGTCCACCTGAAAGATGCGTTCCATTCTGCGAGCCCGGGTGTCGAGTATGGCCGCCGCGCGGAACTCGGCATGGGTGATGTCCAGATTCCCCGTGTTCTTA
>JAJRSR010000078.1 GCA_024278695.1 Planctomycetota bacterium
ATTCCGACGCAGGCTTGGACCTGCTTCAAAGTATTGAGTAGTGAGGCGGACATGTGCATCGCCCACATGCCCGGCGACGTCAGCGGTGACGGCGTCGCGGCCGCAGGTGACATTCTTGATCTGATCGACGACCTCAACGGCATACGGACGCCACCGCTGGCTATGTGGCAGTGCGATGTCGATCGGAGCGGGGTGTGCCAAGCGGCAGACATTCTCGGCGTGATAGATCTGCTCAATGGTTCGGGCGCGTTCGACACGTGGCTGAATCAGGCGCTGGCGAACGACTGCCCCACAGCACCGTTCTAACAAATCCGACGAAAGGTAGGCTGCGTACGGTGCCCATCGCCCTCTTGCCGGCGTGGTGCACGAACGCGTAGGGCGTATCCCTCGGCCACGCTACCCGCCGAGGGAGGCTTCCGCCTCGGCAACCTGTTCGGCCAGCGCCTCGCGAACCTCTTCGATCTGCTCGCGGGTCACGCTGAGCGTATCGAGCATCCCGTCGGTGACTTCGAGGTTCTGAGCGCTCTGATAGAAACCAATGCGCTCCTGACAGGCTACGACATCGGCCACCTGGATCAGCGTAGCCAAGTTACGAAGCTCCACGCTTAGCGATTCGGGATTGTGGTGGAAGCCTACGGCCGCCCGCAGGTGGCGTGGGAACTTCCATTTGGTCGTTAAGCCAACGCCAAATGCCTGGTGGTCGGCCCCAATCAACTCGCGTTCCACCGCAAGGAAATCGGAGGTGCCGTCACTGCATCGCTCGATCACATCAGCGAACTCATCGGGGTAGGCTTGCCGCTCAACCAGGGTGCCAATGTCGTGAATGAGACCGGCGACAAAAATCTCGTCCGTCATGACGGGGTGCGGTGAGCACTTGGCCACGGCACGAGCGCCAACCGCAACGGCCACACTATGCCGCCACAAGTCCGACGCGGTAAACTCTTCTGATATCCGATTGCCTTTGAACAACCGGGCGATGGATGCCGCGATCGCGATGTTCTTCACGGCTGACAGACCGAGGAGTATGATCGCGCGATCCACGCTGGCCACCTGCCCCGGCAAGCCGTAGAAGGCGGAGTTCACGACCTTGAGCACCTTCACCGATAGCGCCGGATCATTCTTGATTACCTCGTGAAGGTCGCGCGCCGTGCTGTCGTGATCCTCAACGATCTCAATGATCTTGATAGTGACTTCCGGCAAAGTCGCGACATCGCCGATCGACGCCAGCGCGTTGTCTACAACTTGTTTTGTTCGGTCAGCCGCCTCAACGGTCATAGTCTCACCTCTGGATACGCGGTCACTATCAGCAGCGGCTCGCGCCGCCTACTCGCAGTTGGTTATCGACGATGACCCGCGCGTGGATTAGCACCAGGGGTCCGATACCGGTCAATACGAATTCCGTTTTCGAAGAAACGCGGGGTCGCCAGGGACTGTCTTTAGGGTCTCGGCAACCTTTCGCCCGGCCTGCCCCGAGCCGTAGACCGAACGCCTCAGCGTTATCGGGCCAAGCTGCAGCGCCTTGCGTAGCGCGAGTGCGATGGATTCTGATGTGTCCGTAGCGTCGAAGACAGCCCCGCTATCGCGTTCCCGACCATCCTGCCTGGGTCCGACGTTGACGGTTGGCGTACCGGCCAGAGCGGCCTCGATGATGCCGCACGAGGAATTACCGATCAGCACGTCGGCCTCAATCAACTGACTCAAGAACGCATCCCGGTCGAGCGACCGATAAACGCAGACGTCGCCATCACCCGCGCGGCGCTGGTGCGTTTCTATAGCGGCGACCACGCCCCCATGCCCGCGATCGCTGTTGGGGTAAATGACAGTCCGCTTCAGACCGGCATCGGCCACAGCACGAAGCACCCGGTTCATCGTCTGCCGTTCTGCAGCGGCCGACTGACCGATCGGATGATGCAGCACGAACGCCCCACCGCCCGACCGCGCCGCACGACGCGTCTCACGCTTGATCGCTACCAGCCGGTCCAAGCCGGGAGCCCCGACACAAACCACGCGGCGCTTCGATTCCCCCATCCGCACGATACGCTTCGCGGCTGACGGCGTTGCGGGGAGGTGTAGGTGTGCGAGTTTCGTGATGGCATGGCGAAAGGAGTCATCAAAACCACCCGTCGCCAGGTCTCCGCCATGAAGGTGCGCCACGAGCCGCCCAGTCGTCACACCCGCGAGTGCGCCGGCCATCGCCTCGATACGATCACCGAGCACCAGCACGACATCACTCTTGGCAGCCTCCAGGTACTTCGCGATCCCGGCGACACCGCGCGACAGCGCCAACGCCTGGTCCAGCGGGCCATCGTCACCGCGCTGCATTCTCACGCGTGCGTCAATGTTCCAGCTATCGCGCTCAATCTCCGACACCGTGCGGCCGAACTTACGAAGCAGGTGCATACCGGTCACCACAAGCTGCAATGACAACCCGGCACGACCTGAGATCGCTTCCATGCTTGATCGAAGCAGCCCATATTCGGCGCGCGTCCCCGTCACGACGGCCACGCGTCTGGTGCGACGACCCGCGCTCACCGCGCCATCTCCCGAGAGAGAATCGTCCCGCCCCGAATAGCTACAGCAGCCGTACGACCGATGAGGTCCGTTAGCGCGCCCGGTGCCAGCCCGGTACCCGGACGCCGCAGCGTCAGCATGTCATGCCCCAGTACCTCACCCGCTGCGATATCTCTCGCTGCGACGATGCTTTTGCGCGCCACCGTACGAACCTCTGATTCCAGTTCGCACATCCCGATCGAACCATCCCCCGCCGCAACGAAAGCGTCTCGAACCCTGTTGATATACAGCGCCAGTTGCCGCGGATTGAGCGACATCGCATGGTCCGGTCCCGCACTGTTTCGATCGAGCGTGAAATGCTTTTCGATAACCACCGCCCCGTGAGCCACGGCCCACGCACCCGTCTCCGTGGAATCGGCGTGATCGCTGAAGCCAACAGGTAAACCGAAGACCCCGGCCATCGTAGCGATAGCACAAAGGTTCAAACTATCGAGTGGCGCGGGGTAGGCACTCACGCAGTGCAACAAGACCAATCGTTCGCATGCCCCGCCGCCTTCCAGTAAGGCCACGGCCTCACCAATCTCCACCGGTGTGGCCGCGCCCGTAGAGACAAACAGCGGAAGACCCGTCTCGACCACAGCCCCTAGCAAACGCACGTTATTCAGATCCGTTGACGCGGTTTTGATGGCCGGCACACCAAGCGTGACCAGCCGCGACACATCACCATCACCGAATGGCGTCGCGAGGAAGTCAATCGCCAACTCACGGCACCGATCTCGAATCGTCGCGAAAGACGCGTCACTCAACTCCAACTCGGCCAACATATCACGCTGCAACCGATTGCCAACCTTCGCCTGTTGATAAGCCGTCGTGGGGGCGTCGGGCGTCGCTAGTTCACTCGCGGTGAAGACTTGAAACTTGACGGCATCAGCACCGGCGTTGGCTGCCGCCGCCACCATCTCCAGCGCCGTCTCCACGGAACCGTTGTGGTTCACGCCGGCCTCTGCGATCACATAGGGCTGCTGCCTAAGTCCGACCTTGCGCGTCCCCACAGTCACAACGCGCACACCGGCGGATAATGAATCATCTATCGGCATGGGCCCCCTCCCTTCGTGCCCGCAAGATCGCCTCGGCCACTTGAAGGTCCAGCGCCTCATCCACGTCCACGGCGTCCTGCGCATCTTGCACAATCGCCCGTCGATCTGCTCCGAGAAAAGCCTGATGATCGTCAGGGGTTTCCAACGCACCGAACAACGCATCGCGCGTGACCACCACCGCAGCGCCATCGTGGTAATAGAGCGGCGTAAGGTCTTGCCGCCGGTAGATGCTGTTCTTGCGAAACTGCGCCATGCGATCGCCGTCAAGCCGGTGCAGCCAATCCGGGTGCTGCTTGGAGACGGCCGCCACGCTCCGAACCGAATCGGCCCCCGTCTGCGCTAGCTTCTCAATCGCGCGATCAATCACACCGTCGGCCCGAACCGGAATGTTGCCGTATATCAGCGCAACCGCACCAACAACGGCATCCTGCCCCGCCTCCCACATCGTCACCGCGTGCCGAGCCGCGGCATCAACGGTGGCCGTGTCCGTGGCCAGATCACCGGGACGATCCACCACGTCAATCCCGTACTGCCGGGCGAGCGCCTTCGCGTCCGCGCTGTCCGTCGTGAGCAGCGAAACGCTTAGCCGGTGGCTCTGAAGCGCGTGATCGAAGGAATAGGCGATGAGCGGGCGATCGAGCAGTGGGCGCATGCACTTGCCGGGGAGCCCCTTGCTCCCGGCGCGGGCGAGAATCACACCGAGCACAGTCATGCTCGTGTTATCGGTCGAAGAAAGAGGCGTGCTTAACGGGTGAAGGACCACAACCCCGAATTGTTTGCCCCCAGCGCCAAACGCCCGAGGTGAAATCGCCCCGCCGCACCTACGCCAGAATCAGCCCTTCCGGGCCAAACGCCGTCGCTCAACCTCGGTACGGTGACGCTTTCGCATCCGGACCGCCTCCGGAGTAATCTCGACGAGTTCATCGTCGGCAATGAACTCCAGCGCCATTTCCATGGTCATCTCGCGTGGCGGCTTGAGCACGACGGTCTTGTCGGATGAGGAGGCCCGAACATTGGTCATCTTCTTGCCCCGTGAGATGTTGACCTCCAAGTCATTATCGCGGCAGTGCTCACCAACAATCATCCCCTGATAAACCTCAGTGCCAGGTCCGATGAAGAAATCCCCACGGTCCGTGAGGTTATTGATGGCGTAGGCTGTCACCTGCCCCGGCTCGCTGGCTAGCATAACACCATTCGCTCGACCGGGGATCTCTCCGCGAAAGAATTCGTACTCGTAGAAATTATGGTGAATGATGGCTGTGCCGTTCGTAGCGGTGAGCATCCGGTTGCGTAGGCCGATCAACCCGCGCGACGGAATGGTAAACTCGATGATCGACCCCTCACCACGCGTTTCCATATTGGTACAAATGCCGCGACGCGCCCCCATCAGTTCCATCACCGCGCCGATGTGGGTGGCCGGTACATCAATCACGCATTGCTCGATGGGCTCGGTCTTTTTGCCGTCAAGCTCACGGTAGATGACCTTCGGCTTACCCACAGCCAACTCAAACCCTTCTCGGCGCATCGTCTCAATCAACACGGAAAGGTGCAACATACCGCGACCCGAGACAAAAAACTCCTCCGGCGTATGCCCCGGCGCCACGCGCAAGGACACGTTGCTCTGCATTTCCCGCTCCAGGCGATCACGGATATTCCGTGAGGTCACGAACTTTCCCGACCGACCCGCAAACGGCGAATCATTAACGCGAAACGACATGTGCAACGTGGGTTCATCAACCCGAAGGATGGGCAACGGCATGGGGTTCTCAAGATCAGCGATGGTATTGCCTATATCTACAGTCTCAAGTCCAACAACCGCGCACAAGTCACCCGCAACGACCGACTCGACTTTGCTCCGCCCCAACCCATCAAACACATACAACTCACCAATGCGTTCTTTACGGCGCGTGCCGTCACGATGAAGTACCATCACATCCTCACCCGCATGAAGCGTGCCGGCGAAGACGCGCCCGATACCAATGCGGCCGACGTAGTCGTTATAGTCCAACGTGGTAATCAACATCTGTAGTGGCGCGTTTGGATCATCCTTGGGCGCGGGAACATGGTCCAGAATCGCATCGAAAAGCGGAAAGATATTGTCAGGCCTTGCGCCCGCATCGCGCGAGGCATAACCGAGGGTGGCCGACGCATAGACGGTTGGAAACTCCAACGCATCATCGTCGGCCCCCAACTCGATAAACAGATCCAGGACCTCATCGAGCACCGCATCGGGGCGTGCATCGGGGCGATCAATCTTGTTAATCACGACGACAGGTCGCAACCCCGCCTCGAACGCTTTGCGCAATACAAACCGCGTCTGCGGCATCGGCCCTTCAAACGCATCGACCAGCAGCAGGCAGCCGTCGGCCATCTTCAGGACGCGCTCCACTTCACCGCCGAAATCAGCGTGACCCGGCGTATCAATCAGGTTGATCTTCACGTCGTGATAACACACGGCGATGTTCTTCGAGACGATGGTGATGCCGCGTTCTTTCTCGAGATCGTTGGAGTCGAGGATTCGTTCCCCGGAGACCTGAGAGGCGCGAAACTGCCCACACTGCCGCAGCATCTGATCCACCAGGGTGGTCTTTCCGTGATCTACGTGGGCGATGATGGCAACATTTCGGACGCCGGTTAGTAGCTTCTCACTCATACGTCGTACGCTTCCGTTCAGGGTGTCAGTCGTATTGATTCTCGTGCCGCGTGGAGACCTGCCGATCCGCACTATCGCGAGCCTGGTAGTTGTAGATCAGGTCGCGTAAACTTTCAAGGGGGAGGGGAAGCATTGAAACGCATGATTGGCGTCCCTGGCAGCGATATGATGACGAATTAGGCGTTTGATCGCTAGACGGTCACCGCGACTGAGGCACCATCGGAGCGGGTCACGCGATTGCGACCCAGCCGTTTGGACTCATACAGGGCGGCGTCCGCCAGCGCAAGGATCCGGTCGGCATCGGGGATATCGCTGCCATACTCGGCCACACCCGCGCTGATCGTCACCTTCAGCGGACGCCCCTGGAACTCAAAGCGGTAGTCCTCAAGTGCCGCTCGTAGCTTCTCCGCGCATGTGCTGGCACCATCCAGGTTCGTCTCGGCGCAGAGCACCAAGAACTCTTCGCCGCCAACCCGAAATACATCGTCCGATACGCGGCTATTCTCTTTCAGGAGCCTGGCCGTTTCGCTAAGGACGAGATCGCCAGCCGCGTGACCGTGATCGTCGTTGAATCTCTTGAAATGATCCACGTCTATGGCGATGCACGAAAACGGCGTCGCGTACCGCTCGGCTGTGGCAAAGCACCGCCCCAATCGATAAAACGCTTCACGTCGGTTGAACAAACCCGTGAGTTCATCGGTCGTGGCAAGCTCCTGGAGACGCTTCGTGGCATGGGACAACCGTGCGAAGGAACGGATGCGGGCCAGCAGCTCTGCCCCCTCGAAGGGCTTACGAATAAAATCACTCGCGCCGGCATCAAGCGCACGCATCGCCAGTCGTTTGTCGTTGGCCGCCGTCACGAACAACACCGGAATCCCTTCGTACTCCGAACACTTGGTGATATTCCTCACGAGCGCCAGCCCATCCATCTCCGGCATATGGTAGTCTGTCACCACGACGTCAAAGTTCTTTGCCGCCATCAACTCGAGCGCTTCCTTTCCGTGGCACGCCTCCGCGACGACAGCCCCTTCCATTTGGAGAAGCTGTGACACGGTCGTCCGAACGAAGCGGCTATCATCAACGACCAACACCTGGGCACCGTGCAGCGTCTCCTTCATGCGTAGGATATCCGTCGCATACGCACCCAACTCACCACGCTCGAACTGCTTGTCCAGGAAACGCATCGCACCAGCTTCAAACGCGCGAAGCTGGTCCTGCGGTGATTCACTGGAGGTAATCATCACCACCGTAGTTGTTTCGGATTCCTTCGCGGCCGTGATGGCCGCACACGCAGCCAGACCATCCAGCTTTGGCATAGCGACGCTAAGCGTAATGAGCGAGGGCGACAACGCCTTCGCCAAACGTATAGCCTCCTCGCCGTCTCCGGCTTCGTGGATCTCGTAACGCGCAGGATCGAACTCTTGTCGCAACAAGGCGCGAAACGTGGGAGAGGCGTCGGCGATGACAACGGTTTGTTTGTCTGGCATGGCGCTAACCCTTGTTGTGTGAGGCGTAGGACTCGTCCGAGCCAACATCCCTATGGGGCCACCCCCCCCACCGCGCAGCAACGGATCCGCCGCAAGCGGCCACCCGACCGGCTGGGCGATAAGGAACCCTTCCACATACAAGGCAATCATCGTCAGGTCGCGCGCCACGCTTTTCCTGTTTGACTCGCGTACCACGAAAACACGGCGTGGGCAGTCCGATAGTACCGCCAACCACTGCGACCTACCGGACGCCACGTTCCGTATCAAAGTCAGCGTACAGTAGATACGAGAATTGGTTAGGCGGAATCGGAGACGAACCCACCACGGAGCGAAACCGCAGCGCACAGCCTACCCGTCGAAGTCACGCGACCGCCTCAGTCCAGCAACTTGCATTCCGAAGGCAGTAAGCATACCGCCCCCAAAAAAATCCCGAAGGCTACAAACGAGAGGCGAACAGCACTTCGTTCGGTCATCCACGGCTATGCGGCATTGGGTGGTATGTTTTTGCTGGGGTAGATCTTTTCCAGATCATCACGCAAGCGGGCGGCCTCTTCAAACCGCTCCTGCTCCACGGCATCACGCAACGCCTTGCGCGTGACGAGTATCGAATCCTTGGGTACACGACGGCTCAACTCGCGTCCAAGATCGCGAAGGATTTTCAATTCGTCACCACGATCGCCCGACTCATAGCGTCCGCTATCATCGTAACAAGTAGCGATGGCCATAATGCCACGGTTGACATGCGCGAGCGCACTAGCCGGCTCACCATCCTGCATGGCCGCATACGCCTGCGCTCTGGCGTGCATCATCAGAACATAGGGGCGAAACTCTTCCAGCGCCTGACGATCGGCAGGCTCCAACGCGAAATCCCGGCAAAGATCGAACAGCTCCAGACTGTGCGTCGTATCCGCGACGACAGCGTCAAACTCCTCCAGCACAAAGTACGCGACATACCGGCGGTAATAGAGCGAGGCCTCCAAACGCAGCATGTTGCTTTCCTGCGGCGTCAAGGCAAACCCCAACATCGTCCCGTTGGCGTCATGGTGCTTCGTCTGTCGTTTGCGGTAATACGCCAGAAGTGAGTCACAGCCAAACGGCCGCTCACCATCCGGTCGCCCGTCGGCATCCATCTGGACAATACCTAGCTCCACGCGCATCTGAATACGAACGGCACCGTCTGCACCTAGAATCTTGCGGACAGAAATCTTGTCCGGCTCGTAAGGCCAATCCGCAAGCGTACTCTGCAAATCAACATAGGACATCGCTTCGCGCCTCCCCTCCGGCGACAGTGTTGTGGCCATCGCTCCCCTAAGCGATCAACTGCCAACCCCAGTCTACAATGTCCTTTTCGCGCAGGGGGGCGGCCTGAAAAAACCTGCCCCGCAGGCTTGACTCGAAACGATCCGCCAGGATTCTTCCGGACGCAATGCCCGCGAACCCAGCATGAACCCTAAAATCGGACCACCCACGAATCACTCGGCACGAACCGAGACCGATAACCCCAGTATGAAGTCCCCGCGCAGCCGCTCACCAATGGCGCGCACCATCGGCACCGACACCACTAAGAACCCGGAGAAGTGCTCCGATTATTTCAGGAAATCGAGAAGCCGAGAAATCGTCCCGTCGATTCGAGCTTGGGTCTCGTAGGTACCGCTTTCGATCTCGCTACGAACAGCATGAATCCGCGCCAAACTCAGGCTAGACTGATCTGCCGCCTGGGATAGCGCCTGACCAAAAGTGGAAATCTCCACCGAATCAACCGCTGGCGTAGCTGAAGCTTCACTGGCTGCTACATTCGCGGCAGAGGCCTTGACCGCAACAGGAGGAAGGGTTGGGTAAACATTACCGACATTGATAATTGCACTCATATTCGCCACGTCCTTGGGCACCAAATAACCTCAGGCCTGGCGTCGCCACCCACCACACCTGATATCCTTGACCGACTACCGAGCGAGAGCCACGCCGCCTGCAAATGCCAAAAGCACTCCCGACGACCCGCCAAGCACCACGTTCACTGGCCAACCGCCCATCCAAGACGTTAGTTAAGCAGCAAAAACGGAGCCTCTGCGAGGTGCCACTCCATCGGTCTACCCCGGGCAGAATCAACCACCACTACTAGTATCGTCAGAGCCGATTTCACCCCTTCATTTAAAATGCCTTCAGCGTCCGAAAAACATGTGAAAATACAAGATATGGCCTCCGTACTATCTAGTACGAACCACATGTCGGTGGTTCAGAGAGCCTACGACTTGTGGGAAGAACATATCGATTATTCCACTCTAACGCGTCCCATAATATGACGACTGTCAGAGCTGTTTGGCTACCGTGCCTTACTGGTGGTACGCCAGCTAAACCGCACAGTTCGCCGAGTGCAGGCACCATCGGTGTGCCCGGCATTCTAGGAAAGGGCACCGGACGGCATCAAACCTGCGATTGGCCAAAAATATGTTGTCACGGACCAAAGAAAAATATTTCGCCAAGAAAAACTTGGCGATCGAAGAGAGTTTTCGCCACATCCGGCATAGCCGCGTGGTTCACGTTTTTAGGTGGGTAGAAGCTCGGCCAGGGCTGATAATTCGAAGGGTTTTTCGAGAGTCGCCGTTGCTAAGGCATCGGCCGGGGCTGACCGGAGCGAGGTCACGACACGAATGATCCGAACATCCGGATTGAGAGACAGTGCTCGCCGCTCCAATTTAACAACATCGAGCGGTGCGACTGCGTCCGACACGACAACGGCCGATGCCCCCTCGTCCTCAAGAACGGCACCGCCAGCCTCCGCGGTCCGAACCGCACGAACCTCAAACCGTGGACCAAAATAGGTCAAGAGCGACCACCGAAGCAGCGAGTCGGGTTCCACGACGAGCAGGACGCACTGTTTCGCCACCTTACCCTGCTCAGACGCTATCGCGGCGGTCTTTGGTTCTTGATCTTCTGGCTCAGCCATTCAGCTCAGTTCCTCCCGTCCGGTTCTTCTTGGCAGACCGCGTGCCATAATCAGTCTGATCCCTGCCTAATTCGGAGTCGGTTCAGAAGATTTGGAGCCTGACGAACGCACCTATCGGCCCTAATCAGGCACCAGTGCGTGAAAGCTGTTATGCGGAACGACATTGATTCTTGTGATACGAATTAACGAACGGTCAGCAAAAATCGAGGGCTGGTATCGTACCGATGGCAGCTTCGCTAGAATAACGCGTATGCAAAACGCTGCCCTGGAAAGCATGAAACGCCGAATCGGCTTCGGCGACAGTGACACGGTGCTCATCGCTCGGCTCGCACCGTGCGCGGAGACAATTGTCCCGCGCGTCGTGCACCGGTTCTATGACCAGATTCTCGCCGACCCGAGCGCGGTAGCCATTTTCACAGGTGGCGAGGAACAACTTGCCCGCCAACGGGTCGTTTTGGGTACATGGCTGTCGCGTGTGCTCACGGGGCGTTTCGGAGCCGAGCACTTCGAGGCCAGCTTGCGAATCGGCGAGGCGCATGTGCGTGCAGGGCTTGGACAACACCACATGCTGCTCGGTATGCAGTTGATTTGGCGAGAGCTGGATACGATTATTCAGGAACTCAAACTCGACGACGGTGCGAAGATCGCCTCGGCGTTGCACAAGCTGCTCATGCTCGACCTGACGACCATGCTGGAGAGCTACAAAGAGTGCTACGCGCAAAAAGTTCGATCGAACGAACGCATCGCGGTCGAGGAAAAACTGACGCGTGCCGAACACTTGGCAGAGATCGGGCAGCTTGCCGCGTCACTCGCCCATGAGATTAAGAATCCGCTCGCGGGCATCAGCGGTGCCATCCAGATCATGCGTGATTCGATGGGGGAGGACGACCCCCACCGGCCCATCGCTTTGGAAATCATGGAGCAGATCAAGCGTCTGGACGCAACGGTCAAGGATCTGCTTCAATATGCCAGACCCATTCCACCTCGTTTCGGGCGTGTCAATCTGGACGAAACCGTGTCCCATGTGCTCAGCGTGGTCAGTCTTGAGCCTGCGATCCGGGGGATTCGACTCTATGGCCCCACCTCGGCGGACGACCACTGCGTTGGCGGTGATGAGGGCCAGCTTCAGCAGCTCATCATGAACCTCATCATCAATGCCGCACACGCATCCAAAGACGGTAGCGAGGTGAGTGTGACCCTAACACGGCGCGACGGAACCGTACGGCTTGTTGTCGAAGATGAAGGCGGCGGCATGACGCCGGAGGTTGTGGCTCAGGCGTTTGATGCCTTCTTCACCACAAAGGCCAAGGGCACCGGACTTGGGCTTTCGATCTGCCGTCGGATTGTCGAATCTCACGGCGGACGCATGGAATTGGACAGTGAACCCGGACGCGGCACATGCGTCATCGTAGATTTACCGGCCGCTGAACCCCCTGGAGGTATCGACGCATCATGAAGGTTCGCGTACTCATTGTGGAAGATGAACAACTGATCCGCTGGTCGCTTCGGCAAAAACTCGAAGCCTGCGGCTACGATGTAACGGAGGTCGAAAACGGCAAGGAGGCCTTTGCTGCGATTGACAAGGACACTTACGACCTCGTCATGCTTGACTACAAGCTACCCGACATGACCGGACTCGATATTCTGCGAAAGGTCCGCGAGGTCGACTCCGACGTGGTGGTGATCATGATGACCGCCTATTCCAACGTGGAGACCGCGGTCGACGCGATCAAACTCGGAGCCTTCGACTACATCTCCAAGCCGTTCGACATGGACATGGTGCTGAGCACCGTCAAGAAAGCGTTGGAAACGACGAAACTGCGGCGTGAGGTGCGCGAACTGCGCCGCCACATCGACCACGAATACGGCACCGATAGCATCATCGGACAAGCACCGTGCATGCAGGAGCTGTTCGATACCATCAACCAGGTTGCGGCCAGCGGCGCTTCCACGGTGTTCTTACGGGGTGACTCCGGGTCGGGCAAGGATTTGATCGCCCGTGTGATCCACTATAACTCAGACCGCGCGCCCCGACCTTTCATGAACGTCACCTGTACGGCATTGTCCGAGTCACTCTTGGAGAGCGAACTGTTTGGGCATTAGAAAGGTGCTTTTACAGACGCCAAGAATGCCAAAAAGGGGTTGTTCGAGTTGGCGGACGGCGGGACAATCTTCCTGGACGAAGTCGGCGATATGGCGATGGGGCTTCAGGCCAAGCTGCTTCGCTTCCTGGAAGATCGCACGTTCCGGCGTGTGGGCGGCACCAACGAAATCTCCGTAGATGTACGCGTGATCGCCGCGACCAACCGCGACATCGAAGCGGCGATCGAGGCGGGTGCGTTTCGAGAAGACCTGATGTTTCGGCTCAATGTGATTCCGATTCACCTCCCACCCCTTCGAGAACGCGGCGAGGATGTCAAACTGCTCACGCAGCATTTCGTCGCCCGGTTCAGTGAGGAGTTTCGAAAACCAATTTCCGACGTTTCTGAAGAAGCGTACGATAAGATTCGCGCTTACGCTTGGCCGGGGAATGTGCGTGAGCTGCGCAACGTCATCGAACGGGCGGTGCTGCTGGCCAAGAGTGACCGGCTCGACACTGCGGACATCTACCTCGGACAAGCCGGCAAGGTCGTCAATGTCGGGCCTGGCGGTGAGATCGTCTTGCCACCGGGCGGTATTGATTTTCGTGAGCTTGAGAACAAACTCATCCGCGAGGCGCTCTCTCGTACCAACAACAACCAAACCAAAGCGGCCAAGCTGCTCAACCTCACCCGGGACACGCTCCGCTACAGAATGGAAAAGCTCGGGCTTCTCGAAAAATAAGACCCACCTGCAGGCGCGATAACACTATTTTGTCCGATCCTGTGCTCCTAAGCCGCTGCGCGCTATTTCTGCGCCATTCTGGAACGAGCCTTGCAAGCCGACCCCACGGGCCGATACGCTCACGGAACCGAGTGGGACATTAGGGTGTCTTGTTACCCACCAGAAACTCGACCTCGCGTGAGATCATGATCGAGACTGAAACGATCGAGACTGGAACGACCGAAATTGGGACAATACCAATGAGCAGCCAGATTATTGCCATAGACGGTAACCAAGCGGCCGCCCACGTCGCACACCGGCTGAGCGAAGTCATCGCGATCTACCCCATTACACCAAGCTCGACGATGGGCGAGTGGGCCGATGAGTGGTCGGCCCGCAGCACCAATAACATCTGGGGAACCGTGCCCAGCGTCACGGCCATGCAGAGCGAGGGCGGGGCGGCCGGTGCCGTGCATGGTGCGCTGCAAATGGGGACACTTTCCACCACGTTTACGGCGTCTCAAGGCCTGCTGTTGATGATCCCCAACATGTTCAAAATCGCCGGTGAGCTCACACCGACGGTGTTTCATATTTCCGCTCGAACCGTAGCCACCCATGCCCTCTCGATTTTCGGGGACCACAGTGATGTGATGGCCGCCCGATCTACCGGGTTCGCTATGCTCGCGTCGAACAATGCCCAAGAGGTGGCCGACCTTGCGACGATCGCCCATGCGGCGGCATTAGAGTCGCGCATCCCGTTCATGCATTTTTTCGATGGGTTTCGCACGTCGCACGAAGTCACCAAAGTACGACTCCCAAGCGACGATGACCTGCGAGCCATGATTGACCCGAAGTTGGTACTCGCTCACCGCGAACGAGGCTTAACGCCACAGCGCCCCGTGCTACGCGGTTCCGCCCAGAATCCGGATGTCTTCTTCCAGGCACGTGAAGCCGCGAATCCGTTTTACAACAACGGCCCGAACATCGTCCAACGCCTCATGGATTCTTACGCGAAGCTCGTCGGGCGGTCTTACAACCTGTTCGACTACGTCGGCGCAGCGGACGCGGATCGCGTCATCGTGATGATGGGATCAGGCGCAGACACGGTCCAAGAAACGATCGAGCATCTTACGAACCGAGGTGAGCGCGTCGGACTGTTGAAGGTGCGATTATACCGACCTTTTGATGTTGCACGGTTTATTGATGCGCTACCGAAGAGCGTGCGAACGGTGGCCGTGCTCGACCGGACGAAGGAGCCCGGCGCATCGGGTGAGCCACTCTACCAGGATGTGGTCACGGCACTGATGGAACACGCGAGCTACACCGGAAACCACTTTCAGAGAATGCCTCGTGCGATCGGCGGTCGATACGGTCTGAGTTCCAAGGAGTTTACCCCGGCGATGGTGAGCGCGGTCTTCGACGAGATGACCAAGGAACGCCCGAAGAACCATTTCACCATCGGCATTGACGATGACGTATGCCAAACATCGCTCGAAGTGGACCCCGACTTCTGCACGGAGGACGAAAACACAATCCGGGCGATGTTCTATGGGTTGGGTTCAGACGGTACGGTCAGCGCCAACAAGAACTCCATCAAGATCATCGGGGAAGGCACCGACTTCGACGTGCAGGGGTACTTCGTGTATGACTCGAAAAAGGCCGGGTCGGTCACGGTCTCGCACCTTCGCTTCGGGGCCAAACCAATCCGGTCACGGTATCTTGTGAAGCGGGCCAACTTCATCGCCTGCCACCAACAGGGCTTCGTCGATCAGCTTGACATGCTGAGCCACGCGACCGACGGCGCGACGTTCCTGCTGAACACCCGCGCGTCTGCGGATGAGGCGTGGGACACGCTGACCCTGGACATGCAACGCACCCTGATCGAAAAACGCATGACATTCCATGTGATCGACGGCTACCATGTGGCCGCCGAGTCCGGCATGGGGCGGCGTATCAACACGATCATGCAGACCTGCTTCTTCGCGATCTCGGGCGTGTTGCCGCGTGATGAGGCCATCGCCAAGATCAAGAGTGCTATCGAAAAAACCTACGCCAAAAAAGGCGAAGCCGTCGTTAAGAAAAACTTTGAAGCCGTGGATATGGCCATCGCCAATCTGTTTGAAGTACCCGTCCCCAAAACAACCACAACCGATCGACAACGCCCGGCAAGCGTCCCCGAGCAAGCGCCCGCGTTTGTACGCGACGTCACGGCCCGAATGATCGAACACGCCGGCGACGCCCTACCGGTCAGCCGTATGCCGGTAGATGGCACGTTCCCCACCGCCACCGCACGCTGGGAGAAGCGCGGCATCGCACTGGAGATACCGGTGTGGGATCCGAAAACGTGTATCCAATGCAACAAGTGCGCGTTGGTCTGTCCGCACGCGGCGATCCGGGCGAACGTCTTTTCGGAAGAATGCCTCGGTGGGGCACCCGACGCGTTCCAACACATTGCGGCACGCGGCAAGGATTACGCCGGTCTTTCCTATGCGCTACAAGTAGCACCGGAGGATTGCACAGGCTGCGGGCTCTGCGTTGAAATCTGCCCAGCCAAGAACAAAAGCGAGACGCGGCTCCGAGCGATCAACATGGCCGCCCAGCCGCCGCTATTGGAGCAAGAACGAGAAAACTTCGCGTTTTTCCTCGGCCTCCCGGAGTTCGACCGTACACGGCTGAAAAACAACACCGTTAAGGACTCGCAGTTTATGCTGCCGCTGTTCGAATATTCCGGCGCGTGCGTGGGCTGCGGCGAAACGCCCTACGTCAAGCTCGTCAGCCAGCTTTTTGGCGATCGCACGGTTATCGCCAACGCCACCGGCTGCTCCAGCATCTACGGCGGCAATTTACCAACCACACCGTGGACCGTGAATCAAGCCGGACGCGGGCCGGCTTGGGCCAACTCACTCTTTGAAGATAATGCCGAGTTCGGGTTGGGTTTCCGCCTGGCCGTGGACCGCCAGCGCAGCTTCGCCGGCGAATTGCTCGAAACATTGCGGGACAGCATCGGCTCGGAATTGGTCACGGAAATCCTCCAGGCCGACCAGACCACCGAAGCTGGGATCACCGCTCAGCGCGACCGCGTTGAGGCGCTCAAAGCCAAGCTACGCAGCGTGGAAACGCCAGAGCGCTTCCACCTGAGCAGCGTCGCTGACGCCCTCATACGGCAAAGCATCTGGATCATGGGCGGGGACGGCTGGGCCTACGACATCGGGTTCGGCGGACTGGATCATGTGCTCGCGTCGGGGCGCAACGTCAACATCCTCGTCCTGGACACCGAGGTTTATTCCAACACGGGCGGGCAGATGTCAAAGGCGACGCCGCGCGGCGCGGTCGCGAAGTTTGCGGCCGCCGGAAAAGAATCGGAAAAGAAAGACCTCGGCGCCATCGCCATGAGCTACGGCAATGTCTACGTCGCACAGATCGCGATGGGGGCTAACGATACGCCAACGGTGAAAGCGATCGTAGAGGCCGAGAGCTACGACGGACCGTCGCTGATCCTGGCTTATAGCCAGTGTATCGCGCACGGCATCAACATGCGTAAGGGCATGGATACGCACAAAACCGCCGTCAACTCGGGGCATTGGCCGCTGTACCGATTCGATCCGAGGCGCAAGCAAAACGGTGAAAACCCGCTACAACTTGACAGCAAGGCACCGAGCCTATCGTTGGAGCAGTTTCAGTCCACGCAGAATCGTTTCAATGTTTTAACCAAAAGTCAGCCGGATCGGGCTCGCGACCTACATCAGCAGGCGCAGCAAGCCACGACAGCACGTTTCGAGAAATACCAGCGGCTCGCCGAACCGCGAGCCAAACGCGAGTAGAGGTCAGTCATGGACTTGTCAACAAACTATATGGGTCTTCGGCTGAAAAACCCGCTGGTGGCTGGTGCCTCGCCGCTATCACGCGATGTAGACCGTGTTCGCGAGCTGGAAGATGCCGGCATCTCTGCGGTGGTCATGTACTCGTTGTTCGAGGAGCAACTCGCCCACGCTGAGGGCGAGACTGAACATTACGAGGAATTCGGCGCGGAGAGCTACGCCGAAGCCCTGTCGTACCTACCGAGCGTGACGTTTTTTCACAACGGCCCGGCGGAGTACATCGAACATCTGTCAAAACTAAAAGACGCCGTGGACATCCCGATCATCGCGAGCCTCAACGGTGCCACAGACGGCGGTTGGATCGACTTTTCGCGTCAACTCGAAGCGGCCGGCGCGGATGGCATCGAACTCAACATCTACCTGCTGGCAACGGATCCCTCGGTGAGTGCGGCCGGTATCGAGAACACCTACACCGATGTTCTCGACGCGGTCAAACGAACGGTCAGCATTCCTGTCGCGATCAAACTGAGCCCGTACTTCACCTCGTTGGCACACTTCGCCAACCGCCTCGACGAGCACGGCGCGGATGCGCTCGTGCTTTTTAACCGGTTTTACCAGCCCGATATCGATCTCGAAACGCTCGATGTGGTCCCTGACCTGGTCTTTAGCGCCCGGCATGAAATGCGCCTACCGCTAAGGTGGGTGGCAATCTTGGACCCGCAGATCGAGGCCAGCTTGGCCGCCTCCACCGGCGTGTTCACCGCCGCAGACGTCATCAAACTCACGATGGCCGGTGCCGACGTGGCGATGTTGTGCGCCGCCCTGCTTCGCAACGGAATCACCCAGACCGTGCCACGAATACTCCGAGAGATCAACGAATGGCTCTGCGAGCACGAATACGAAAGCCTGCACCAACTACAGGGCAGCATGAACCACGAAACCTGCGGCAATGCCGGTGCGTTTGAGCGGGCCAACTACCTGCGAGCGCTGAACTCGTTCACATAAGACTCACAGAGTCGCCCCCAAAACCCTGAGCGCTAACCGCGAACGTTCGGCTCGATCGGTTGCGGCCTGTCTGTGGCGCTTTCTGCAACGCACAGAGTCAGCATGCGCACCGGGATGTACATGCTAAGTTTTTTCGCACGTCGGGGGCAGACCCCGCACGTCCCGATTGGAACAACAATGTACTAAGATTCAAACGGTTAGCAGCCGATAATTCAGGCGGAGCCTATGCTGACAACGCCCGTTCAAACGGCGACGTACCATGCGTGTCGCGTCGCCGCTTCGATGACGGGATCAACCGGAGGAAAACACCTTGAACGAGACAGAGACCAAGGTAGAGACAATCAAACGCCGGCTTGATCAGCTTCTCGCGCAGAATCTTTCGGAAATGGGCTATCAGGCTCGCGTCCGCCAACAGCAGCGTATCGAAGCGCTCGAGTCCTTGTGTGCAGAACATCAGACCGAAACACGGGAGGCGGTCATCAGCTCAACACCCCCCGACGCTCCGGCCAGACCCTTCTGCCCCTAAAGATTTCGCACCACCAAGAGGCGTTTTGAGGCGTTATTCCACGCCCGGCGCGTCCTGTGGCGTCCTCGCTTGCAAGCCCCGCCCGATACGGCTTATCATACCCCCCTGTGGGGTTACCGAACCTCTATTTTCTTACGAAGACTACCCGTGCCCCAGATCGGCAGGCGTCGGCTTTTTGGGGAGTGGTTCCGCTTTTGGGCTCCGTATCATTATGAAATATGTCAACAGCGTACTCGATCTGATCGGCAAGACGCCGATGGTCAAACTCAACCGTATGGTGGACGACACGATGGCCACCGTGCTCGTCAAAATGGAACAACTCAACCCCGGCGGCTCCGTCAAGGACCGCATGGCGTTGAACATGGTGATCCGCGCGGAGGAGGCCGGGCTGATTAAACCCGGTTACACCTTGGTCGAGAGCACATCCGGCAACACCGGGCTCGGACTAGCCATGACGGCTGCGGTACGCGGCTACCGCTGCGTGTTTACCATCCCGGACAAAATGAGCAAAGAAAAGATCGACATGCTCAAGGCCTACGGGGCGGAGGTGGTGATCACACGAACCGATCTCGATCATGACCATCCTGAGAGCTACGTGTCCATCGCCAAACGCATCGCCAAGGAAACGCCCCACGCGTTTTACGTAGACCAATACAGCAACATGGCCAACCCGGAAGCGCACTACCTCACCACCGGGCCGGAAATATGGTCCGACACCGACGGCAAGATCGACGTGCTCGTCGGCGGCATTGGCACCGGCGGCACCATCTCGGGCGCGGCGAAGTACATCAAGGAAAAAGCCGCAGAAGCCGGAAGAACGGTCAAGGTCATGTGCCCCGACCCCAAGGGCAGCATCTACCTTGACATGTTCCAAGGTCGTAAGCCGAGCGACCCGGGCGTCTATGTGGTCGAGGGCATCGGCCACGATTTCATGGTTGACACCCTGGATTTTTCGGTCATTGATGAGATTCGCCAAGTGTCAGACCATGACACTTTTCGCGCGGCGCGGCGGCTGGTCCGTGAAGAAGGCATCTTCGGCGGCGGTTCCGCAGGGACGGCCATCGTTGGCGCACTGGAAGTCGCCAAGGAGCTCGGCCCGGGCAAGGTCGTGGTCGTGATCGTCCCCGACTCGGGTGATCGCT
Source organism: Planctomycetota bacterium (assembly GCA_024278695.1). GTDB lineage: Bacteria > Planctomycetota > Phycisphaerae > UBA1845 > UBA1845 > JAJRSP01. The sequence goes on from JAJRSR010000078.1 coordinate 19,986, forward strand.
ACATCAGTAAGTGTTTCGACGACGACTGGATGAAGGACATGGGCTACCTCGGCATCGAGGAGCGGATCGGCTCGGTGCGTGAACTACTTCAGTTCAAGGGGAATCACGTTGATTTTGCCACGCGTGATGAAACCATCGCGGCGGCCGCCAAGCGTATGAGTGAGCTGGGCATTTCGCAAATGCCGGTTCGCTCCGACGACGGTGCCCCCCACCTGATGCTGCATGAGTCCGACATCTTACAGGCGCTGATTCATGACAAGTACCGATCCTCCGACGTGGTCACCAAGGCCGCCACCGAATTGCGCGGTCACGTCTCGATCGATGACCCGCTCTCGAAAGTGCAGAAAATCTTCGACGACAAGCACATGGCCGTCGTCATCGAAGGGAACGAGATCGTCGGCATTATCGGTGAGATTGACATGGTGGCCTTCCTGGCCGCGAAGAGCTGAAAAGACGCGGCGCACCCGCATCTCAGTTCCACACAACGCCTGCGACGCGCTAATCGTGTGAACCGATATCCGTCGTCAAGGCCGTGATGAGCAGCAGGTTTTCGTCGTTCTCGTGATGCGTCACGTAGTTAAGCAGGCTCTCCATACGGCGGCAGCAGTCACGAACAAGAAGCCGATCTTCCGGGCCAATCGCCTCAACGGCCAGATGCACGCCCGTCATAATCTTGTTGAGCTCCACGTGCTCGTGCTGCAAACGCTCGATTTCCCCGGACAGCGTCGGTCGAAGCTCCACAACGGTCGTCAGATACCCGTCGCTTTCTTCAAGGGCCATATGCCGGATGAGGTGAGCCCGAAACTTCTCGAACCGGTTGCGCAGCTCCACAATCCAGTTGGCCACGTTGGATCGTGGGATCACAGCGACCCATTCCCGGACCCGATTCGCCAGCAGCTCGACCGCCTCATGTTCTTCCCGAAGCCTGTTGGCCAGCTCGTGCGTGTTCATCAAAGCCACCTCCTGTTGAGAAGACTCGCGAAACCCCGCTCCCGAGCGCAAGGAATGCTGACCCAACACGTCCGGGACCAATACACTCGGGCTGCACGCGCCATACCAGACGGGACCGAAACACGAAAGTAGCCGAAAGCAGGAAAACTCCGGGCTCAGAGCAAGACAATCTCGGACGACGTCCGAACGGCATTTCTCGAAATCGGAAACCATGGCCCGATTTTTCCGATACCGGACGTGGGTCGTAATGGTTGCGTCAACCGATGGTAGTCATATAGTCGGCCAGTGGGACCGCTGTGAACGGTTTCAGTTCCCGTTCGGAGGTTGATATGGATCGCGTAACGCTCGCCGTAAAACCTACACCCGAGAAGGGGTTGCCGGTACAAAAGACCGGCATGGACCTTCTCAAAGACCCGGTACTCAACAAAGACGCGGCCTTCTCCCCTGAAGAACGACGCGAACTCAAACTGGAGGGGCTCCTCCCGCCGACCCAAGCTACCATCGACGAACAAGTCGCCGTCGAACTGGAACGCCTTCGCGCGAAGAGCGATGATCTTGAAAAGTTCGTCGGGCTCTCGGCGCTTCAGGATCGCAACGAGACGCTCTTCTACCGCGTGCTGGCGGAAAACATCAGCGAGTTGCTGCCGATTGTCTATACGCCGACCGTCGGACGCGCGTGCCAGGAATACAGCCGGGTCGCACGCCGACCTCGCGGACTTTGGATCACGCCGGACGATCAGAAACGAATCCCCCACCTGCTACGCAACGCCTGCAACAGCGAGGTCCGGCTCATCGTGGCCACCGACAACGAGCGTATCCTCGGCCTGGGCGATCAGGGTGCAGGTGGCATGGGCATCCCGGTCGGCAAGCTCTCACTCTATAGCGCCGGCGCAGGCATCCATCCGAAGTTTACGCTGCCGATCAGCCTGGACGTCGGCACCGACAACGCCGACCTGCTGAGCGATCCGCATTATATCGGCTACCGACAACGCCGACTGCGAGGGCAGGCGTATGAAGATTTCATCGAGGCGTTTGTCGCAGGCGTGATGGAGGTCTTCCCCTCGGCGCTGCTGCAATGGGAAGATTTCCACAAGGGAACCGCGTTTACACTGCTGGATCGATACCGTCGGCGTCTGCCGTCGTTCAATGACGACATCCAGGGGACGGCAGCCGTCGCACTGGCGGGCATGTTAACGACGCTCCGAATCACGGAGGAGCAGCTCCGTGACCAGCGCATCGTCTACATGGGTGCTGGGGCGGCCGGTGTCGGCATCGCACGGTTGGTACGCACCGCCCTCGTCGAAAACGGGGCGTCAGAGGAAACGGCACAGCGGGCGCAGTGGTTTATTGACAGTCGCGGGCTGCTGTTTGGCGGCCGGCGGATCAAGGACGAACACAAACGAGCGCTGGCGGCCGATCGCCCGGCGATGGATGCTGCGGGGTTTGAGGGCGATGGCCCGTTCGATCTGCTCGATGTTATCCGGCAGGTGAAGCCGACGATCCTGGTGGGTACAACGGCCAGTCCCGGCATTTTTAGCGAGACGGTCGTTCGAGAGATGGCCCAGCACGTCGAACGCCCGCTCATCATGCCGTTCTCCAATCCAACATCGAAAGCAGAATGTACGCCTGCGGAGGCGATTCTGTGGACGAACGGTCGAGCGATCCTCGCAACGGGCAGCCCGTTCCAACCGATCGAACACCACGGGCGGAGACACGTCTTCGGACAGGGCAACAACGTCTACATCTTCCCCGGCGTGGGGCTCGGGGCGATTCTTGCAGAGGCCAACGAAGTCACCGATGCGATGTTTCTCGGGGCGGCCAAGACGCTGGCGTCGTTCGTGTCGCAGGAGCGTTTGGACCTCGGCGCGGTCTTTCCCGACCAGAGCGAACTTCGCGAGGTGAGCCGGGCCATCGCGTGCGGCGTCATGCGCGAGGCACGAGACGAACACCTGGGGCGGCGGCTCACCGACGACCAAATCGAGTCGCTCGTCGAAAAGTCGATGTGGTACCCGGACTATGTGCCCTACACACGTGCGACGTGATCGGGGAAATAGAACTACGCAGTCAATGGGGCACCCATTCTTCGGGTACGCCCGAAGGGTGGGGGACGGACTGCGGCACCAAGACAATCGCTAATCCCCAAAGCCCTCCAGCGATCGCTCGTTCATGCCGCCAATCGAGACAGGCTACGCGCGTGCCCGACCCGGCTGCGGCCAGGTGGCTTTGACGAACCGACCGTTCTTGGCGATCACCTTGCCATCGACCTCGATGCGACCGCCCTTGCGCAGATCGCACACCATGTCCCAGTGCAAGGCGCTCTTGTTCTTGCCGCCGGACTCGGGGTAGGCGGCACCGAGGGCCATGTGGATCGTACCGCCGATTTTCTCGTCGAAGAGCGTGTTCCGTGTGAACTTCGTGATGGAATAATTCGTGCCAAACGCCAACTCGCCCAGCGTCCGCCCACCCTTGTCCTGATCCATCATCTGAAAGAGAAACGCTTCGTTTTTGGAGGCACCGGCATCCACGACTTTGCCGTTCTTGAACCGTAGCCAAGCGTCCGTCACCTCGCGACCACCGTAGACGGCCGGGAATGTGAAGTGCACCTCACCCTCGGTCGCGTTTTCTATCGGCCCCGTAAAGACCTCGCCATCGGGAAAGTTGTTTTCGCCATCGCAGTTGATCCAGTGTCGCCCTTTCACGCCAAACGAAATGTCGGTTCCGTTTGGCGCTACGAACCGCACTTCGGACGCCTTGTTCATAAAATCCGCGAGCCGCTGCTGCGTGGTGTGGATCTTCTTCCATGCGGCAATCGGATTGGGTAGGTGCAAGAGCCCGGCGCGAAACACAAAATCGGCATATTCCGAAAGTGACATCTCCGCATCTTGGGCGGCCGAGTGCGTGGGGAATTGTGTGCCGACCCACCGCAGCTTGCGGTTGCCCTTCGCACTCATGCGTTTCATGGCGATGTCGAGCAGCGGGCGGCGCGCCTTGCTGATGGCGGCCTGTTTTTTGGGGGCCACGTTGCTCATGGCCCGGGTGTTGCGCTGTGCCCACGCGGCGATGTCCACGTTGATCGTGTTGTACTCATCCTTCTCCAACGGGAACAGGAAATCCAGTTGCGCTGCGCTGCCCTCTGAGGCCAGCAGGTGCTGGCATTCTTCCGAGGCCATACGCACCACCGGATACCCACCAGCCTTCAAGACCGCCTTGTACACGGCAATCGCCAGTGGTTCCCCCACCGTGGGCATACGAATCCGCACGACGTCACCCTTCTTCACTTTCGTAGAGTAGTTCACAAGTACAGAAGCGAGTGTGTCGAGTCTTTGATCGTACATGGCGGCGTAGGCCTCTCTTCAAGAGATCGTTCCGTTATTGTTATTTTCGAGCG
>JAJRSR010000079.1 GCA_024278695.1 Planctomycetota bacterium
CGGCGATTTACTCCCGCAGAACCTGCTGTGGGATTACAGAGAAGAAAGCCTCGGGGTGATCGACTGGGAGTTCGCACAGGTCGGCGATCCAGCATACGATTTGGCGATCGTCACGCGTGGGAATCGAAAACTCTTCGGATGTGGGGGCGGGCTAACAAAACTTGTCGATGCGTATCGGCAAGCTGGCGGGACCGATATCACAACGACTGACGTGGTCTGCCATGAGCGCCTATTGGTGTTACGCTGGTTGAGCCATGCGATTCGGTGCGAAGCGACCGGAAGGCGTGAGGGGCAACCGCCAGAGTTTTACCGAAACAGGCTCCGGGGGATACGCCGCCGCATCGGGGGGCGGATCGGAAACGCGTAACTGCCACGGCGCGTTTGATTCGTGTATGATGCCGCCGCCTGGGAACCCTGGCGGGCAACAACCCGCAGCCCTGTTGGTGAATGAAGCCGCTCGAACTTCGCGGCTCGGCGATGTGAATCCATTAACCCCTGGCACAGAACTTCGCAGGAGGCGAAATGAAAACAAAAGTGAAAACCAACGATCGACCCACAAAAAGGACAAAACCCCGCGAACTCACGCTCAAGGATCGCCTGTCGCGTTTAACCTATTTACAGGCCTGCAAGCTGCTGGGCGGCGAAGGAGAACGGCTGATCCGCCACGGCGGAGCGTGCGAAATCGACATCGACGAAGATGTGTACCTCGGCGGAGACCTGTTTCGGCTGCACCACAACGGTGCCGTGGCCACAATCACGCTGATGACCGAGGCAAAGCAACGACTACACTGGAACTGCACGGTATGCGACGGGGCGTGCGAGCACGTTGGAGCGGCCTTCTCCTTGATTCTCGAAGAGAAGATGGCGCTAGGGCTGGCCGCACCGCCGCCTGAACGAATACCCGTGGAAAGCATGAGCGAGCAAGAGCTGGTCGAGCAGGAGGTCGCCCGACGACAGGAGCGGGCGCAGAAAGAGCGAATGACCATCCGTTCTCTGGATGCTAAAAAACTCTGGACGGACTACATGGTGACCAGCGCCGAATCGGGAAAGACCTATCGTGTGGCGTTGCGCGGCTGGGAACTGGGAGAATCCTACTGCTCGTGCCCGGACTTTCGCAAGAACACGCTCGGCGTGTGCAAGCATATTCTGAACGTGCAGCGGAAAACCAAACGCCGTTTCCCAAGCGCCGTATGCAATCGCGGCTACCGTCGCAGCCACATCGCCGCCCACCTTCGTTATACTGATGAATTGGAATTGCGGCTGCTCCTACCGGGCAAACTTGATGACAAAATCGAGCGGATCATTCGGCCGATTAAGAACTGCGCGATTCAAGATGTCCCCGATTTCCTCAAGCATGTTAGAAAAATTGAGGCGCTCGGCCACAACGTGATGATCTATCCGGATGCCGAAGAGTACATCAACCAACGACTATTCCAGGGTCGCATTGCCTCCGTGGTTGCAGACATTCGACAAAACCCGAAACAACATCCTTTGCGAAAGGCGCTGCTCAAAGCCGAACTACTCCCCTACCAATTAGACGGTATCGCGTTCGTCGTGGGGGCCGGGCGGGCGATCTTGGCCGACGACATGGGCCTGGGAAAGACGATCCAAGGCATCGGCGTGGCCGAACTCCTGGCACGCGAAGCCGGCATCAAGAAGACGCTGGTCGTCTGTCCGGCTTCAGTGAAATCCCAATGGCGCAGCGAAATGCAGCGATTTTCCGACCGCGATTGTCAGCTTGTGCTCGGTAACGCGGCCGAACGCGTCGGGCAATACGACAACGAATGCTTTTTCACAATCTGCAATTACGAGCAGGTATTGCGCGACATCCTTGCCATCGAGAAAGTACCTTGGGATCTGATCATCCTGGACGAGGGGCAGCGCATTAAAAACTGGGAAGCCAAGACCAGCCGTGTCATCAAAGGGCTCAAATCACCCTATGCGCTGGTTCTTTCCGGGACGCCGCTGGAAAACCGTCTGGACGATCTTTTCTCGGTGACGGAGTTCATTGACGACCGCCGCCTGGGGCCGTCGTTTCGCTTCTTCAACCGCCACCGCATCGTTGACGAAAAGGGCAGAGTGCTCGGCTACAAGAACTTGGCTGAGCTGCGCGAACGGCTGCAACCAATCCTTTTGCGCCGCACGCGGGCGACCGTCATGCGAGACCTACCGCCGCGAACCACCGAGATCATGCGTATCGCACCCACCGCGGAACAGGTCGACTTGCACCGGGCCAACCTTCGCATCGTGAGCTCCATCGTTCGAAAACCATACATCAACGAGATGGACTTGCTTCGTTTACAAAAAGCACTGCTCCTCTGCCGAATGTCGGCCGACAGCACATTCCTCGTCGACAAACAGCCTCCGGGGTATTCAAGCAAACTGGAAGCGATCGACGACCTGATCGGCTCACTCCTCGCCGAAGAAGACCGCAAGATCATCATCTTCTCGGAATGGACGACGATGCTGGGATTGATCGAGCCGCTGATCGAAAAACACGGCGCGTCCTACGTCCGCCTCGACGGTTCGGTTCCGCAGAAGCAACGACAGCAGCTCGTCCAGAAGTTTCAGAATGACCCGGATTGCCGACTGTTCATCACGACGAACGCCGGCGCAACCGGCTTGAACCTTCAGGCGGCCAACACCATCATCAACGTGGATCTCCCGTGGAACCCGGCAGTGCTCGAACAGCGCGTCGCCCGCGCACACCGCATGGGACAGAAGCGTTCGGTGCAGGTGTATGTTCTTGTCACGGAGGATACGTTAGAGGAGAACCTGCTGGCGACACTCGCTGCCAAGCACGAATTAGCAACTGCCGCCATCGACGCCGAATCCGAAATCGACACCGTCGATCTGGTTAGCGGCATGGATGAGCTCAAGAGTCGGCTCGAAGTGCTCCTCGGTGCCAAGCCCGACGCCCCGATTGATATGAGCGAAAAAACGAAGCAAGCCGATGAAGCTGAGCGCCTGGTTCGCCGAGAGAAGGTGGCGCTCGCGGGTGGTCAGCTTGTCACGGCCGCGTTCGCCATGTTGAATGAACTTGTCCCGCCGCGTGAACCAACGACGGCGTCCAACCGTTTCGCAGATAACATCAAGGAACGTCTTTCCGAGTGCTTCTCGAAAGATGACCAGGGCCGTCCACAGTTGACGGTCACACTGCCCGACGGCGCGGCCCTCGACAGCCTGGTCGGTGCGCTGACCCGTTTAATGGATGCACCGAACGAAACGGGGACTCAGCCGATGATCGTCTCGAAGGATCGAACAGCAACGACCATCCCTCGGAGCGACGGGCATCCCAAAACGCGACCAACGTACATCGACGCCGGCGAAAAAACCTGATGTCATACCCGCGATCGCGAAGAATCAATCTGGACCGCACCCGCGCGATGCGCTGGACCACTACGTTTCCAGCGTGCCGCGCATGGTGACAACGACACGGCCGCCGATTCGAACTGCGTAGCCGGCATCGGCTGCGGCGTTACTCGCACCACGGTTGTCCTGGCGCTGGACCAGTGCGTGAATCATTCCGGTCCTGCCGCCGGCCACGCCTTGGGTGCAGTTCAACACGGTAACATCTTCACCGGGTAGACCGATGCCGAGTGCGACAACCTTCGCCGCAAGCGGACCGTGAACACTGCCCGTCACAGGATCCTCATTGATACCGCAGGCTGGCGCGAAGAAGCGTGATTGCACATGAACCGAAGGCGTCAAGGTTTGCACCGTGGCCAATGACACGCCGCGCACGCGGTTCTTCTCACACCACTTGCCCAGCACGCCGAAGTCCGGCTTGCTCTCATTGAGCGATTGAACGTCCCGCACGAATACGAGCAGATCACCGTCTTGCGTCATGTCCGGTTTGATTTTCGGATCAAATGCCCCCTCATCCAAGCCCAACGCGATCGACAGCTCGGCCACCGACAAACGCGCGGGCGATAGCACCGGATCAGGTAGGTCCAGCCAGAGCATGTTCCCCTCAGGCTCGCTCGGGATCGGCTCCACATACGCCGTCAGCACACCGGATCGCGTCTCGATCGGCCAAGCGGCAGCCCCCACGCTCGGATCGGCAAGACCGTATTCGCGAAACCGCCCGGAGGCGGCCAGTGCAAGTGCGCCGGCGATGGTGGCGTGACCACACAGATCCACTTCAACCGTCGGTGTAAACCAGCGAAACCGCACTTTTCCCGAATCCACAGAATCGGTCGACGGCAACACGAAAGTCGTCTCAGACAGGTTGAACTCGGCCGCGATGCTGGCCATATCGGCATCGGTCAACCCGCGAGCATCGAGCACCACGGCGGCCGGGTTGCCGGAAAACCGATCGGACGTAAACGCGTCAACAACATAGTACTCGCGGGTCATCACGAGCAGACTGTAACCCGCGTTTGACGGCACGGCAATCATGTTTCGGCGTGCGTTAACCCGTAAGAGCCGTTTGGGGCCATGTCGCTACGGATGAATCGAAGCCGTGCCAGAATCGTGCAATGATTGAACTCTACCCGGGTATGGCGTAACCTCATGCCACGTCGATGATGGTATCGGCGGCCTGCGGTGAGCGCAGGCGTCACTTGTTAGACTGGTCCATGCGTGTCAGGAGGTAGCCGCCATGAAACTGTTCAGCCCCACAAGCCTCAAGGGATGGGTCGAAGAAAATCGCCACCTGCTCAAGCCGCCCGTCGGCAACAAGTGCATCTGGGTGAATGATGATTTTATCATCATGGCGGTCGGCGGACCGAACGCTCGCAAAGACTACCACGTCAACGAAACAAGCGAGTTCTTCTACCAGATCGAAGGTGACGCCGTCATCCGAATCATCAACCCCAACACGAAAAAGCCGGAAGACGTCATCATCCGCGAGGGTGAGATTTACCTCCTGCCGGCGCTCATCCCGCACTCCCCGCAGCGCTCCGCCGGCACGGTCGGGCTGGTGGTTGAGTATGGCCGCACCGAGAGCATGATCGACAAGCTGCAATGGTACTCCGACGACACGCACGAGCTTGTTCACGAGGCCGAGTTCAAGCTGGAAAACATCGACGAAGATCTGAAGCGCATCATGGGTGAGTTCTGGTCGAACGAAGACCTGCGCCGCTGCAAAAGCACCGGAAGCATCATCGCCCCACCCACGGAAGCCCAACCACCACCCCCGGCGACATGAGCGCCGCACTAACCCACGCTGGTTCGGCGTAACAAGAATAATTTCCGCAGCAGTTCCATCCTCGGATGGAAAGCCACTGGTGTCAGATGACGCTTGGCCAGAGCCAAGCGAACGTCGCGGCGGTCGCCAACGCATAGACAACGCTATCGAGAAACTCCGTCATCACAAACCGGCACGGCTTGCTGAAGAAGATGGCACCCGGAAGCCCACCCATGCCATACCCGAGCATCGCCGTCGCACCGGCAACCTGAAAAACTTCGCCAAACGCCGCGCCCGCACCGCGCGATTGAGACGTGATGTACGCGACGAAAACACCCACGACAACATAAACCGAAAACACGGCCACGAGGTTGAACGCAAAGCTCGGCTTCTTGCCGATCACGTTGAGACTCCCCCACGGCCCGGACTCCATTCGAGACTTGAACTCCGGTGAGCTCGGACCTTCGCCCGACCCGCAATTGGGCCACATATAGGTTCCCGGCGGGATGTTGAGCGGCGTGATACGCTCCGCAAACATTTTCTCATCTGGAAGAACTTTGATGTCAGCCTTGTGATGCGGCAGCACCATCCAGATGATGGAACTGATAAAAAAAACGGCCAATGACGAAACCAGAATCGGCAACCAAAGCTGAGAAACACCCACCATCGCAATTCTCCTTTTGCAGTAGCGTCATGCATCGACCGGTGCCCGAAACTCCGCCCGTATGCACAAACGTAAGCATATCGGATACACAAACATTTGCCAAAAAACTCGATATCGCTCATTCTTTCGCGCGTCTGACGTTGGGACGCTCTACGAGGCTTCCCCTGCACTTTCGGGCAACACGCTCACGCCTTTTTCTACACGAACTGCTTTCTACTCGAAGCCACCCGGAACGAATCTTGCCACGAAAATCGCGGGGATGCCGGCCGCTCCACGGCCAGCGAAAATGCGTCGTATTGGCTGAGCCTGTGCCGCCGAGACTATCAATCCGCAACGCTTTTTTACGCAAGGAGAAGGATCATGAGTACCAAAGCTGCGTACAGAATGCCTTTGTTCGTGCTGATGAGTGTTTTTTGTCTAACGCCAACCGCACCGGGCGCGCAACCCGATTTCGATAACAACGGCTACATTGACGACGCAGACTTTTTCTTTTTCGAGATTTGTTTCTCGGTTTCTGGACCGAACTCGACTTCTCCTTTCCGGGAATGCGTCAAGGCATTCGACAACGATATGGATTCTGATGTTGACTTGGTGGACTTCGGCGCGTTTCAGCGCCAACTTGGCCACGCTGCGATCCCGCTGAGAGACGCCTTTGGTCATCCCATCACGATCAACTCAACCTCACCATACAATGGCCGCCAAACCTGCGGTGGAAGCTGCCACGATGTCGATCGCATCGCGAACGGCATGATCCACCAGCAGGGACGCACCGACCCGGCCGGCAACATCATCATGCATGATGATTTCTTCAATGATGGTCGCTGGTGGGTGCGGTCCGCCGGCATGTACGGGCGATCCTCCCCCGGTGGCGGCGGACTCAACCGTCAGTTCGCCGGAACGGACAACGCCAATGCGTCAAGCATGGACATGACGGCGTTCTACTGGGCACACAACTGCGGCGGCTGCCATGTCGGAGGTGGCGGCGCGGAATTCGATCGCGATGGTGCTCGACTCTGGGATGTCACGACGGGGCATTTCGGTTACGAAACACTCGGAAAAAAAGCCGACGACGTTGCCTTCGATGGTGACTACGCCTTCCTTGACGACACAACCGGCGTCCTGTCGCCTGCGCCGTGGGATGTCACTGGAGTCGCCGGACCGGAATGCCTGCATTGCCACCGCGCGGACCGCACCTGGGTCGGTGGCGGCGACGGTAGGGACATGCAACGCGAATGGCGGGCGGCCACGCTGAGTGCAACGGATACGCTACTCGATGCCTCAGGCGATCCGGTGCCGGCGTTTGCCGCAGCGGGCACGGCCGGACAAGGCTGGTTTTCCATTCTCGATATCGGCAATGAAGGACCGAACGTGTTGCAGATCGACTATTCCGTCGGGGTCGAAGAAGGGAGCTTGTCTGTAGCGACCGACGGTTCACTCCAGCTTTCACCGTCGAGCCTCGCCCGTCCGCCGCGTGACCAAGCTTGTTGGGGCTGCCACCTTCCGGGCGGATTCGAGGGAAAACGCGGCACCGTCTGGTTCGACACGCGCGATGTTCATTTTCGAAAGTTCACCAACCAAAACGACGAGGAACCGGATAACGACATCCCCGACGACAAGGCCACGGCCTGCAACACCTGCCACCCGGGCAACCTCGATCACAACTTCGCCAAGGGTGATTCACCCTACGCACAGTTCCGAAACGAACTGGACTGGGTAGACTTCCGATCGTGCCGCGAGTGCCACCTCCATGACAGCCCGAACCGACATCCGGATGCACCAGAGGTACTCGGTCCGTTTGATTCTGTCGGCCCGCATGTGGCAGGCACGCAAGACGTTGGACCGATGGCCACACTCTCATGCCAAGTCTGCCATGTGCCGTGGGCACTGAGACCGGCCAACATCGTCACGGATCGCTCGGTGACGGGGACGGCCATCCAATACAGCACATCGCGGTTCCTGTCTGCCAACCAGATCGATCCAACCGACCCGGACAAGAGCAGTTGGGCTCCGGCGCTTCGACCGAAACGCGACAGCGATGGTAGAACGCGTCTCTTCCCACAAAAGATGGAGGTCTCGATTTTCTGGGCTGATTGGGACCGGAAACACACGCCCGACGACATGTCGGATGACACCGTGCAACCGATCATACTCTGGCGCATTCGCGAGATCACCGGCAACCAAGCCCTGGCCGTCGTGACCGACGACAACGGAGACGGAATCCCCGAGGTGAACCGCCCGGAAGAAATGCTCGTCTACATGAAGGCACTCCTCGGTGAGGATTCACACGGTCAGCCGATCGCACACAACCCCGTGCTCGTAAAAGGGCCTAAAGTGTGGTACTTCGATCCCGAATCCCCAAACGGCGTGTCTTGGTTCGCCTCGGAAGGCTCCGGACCGTTCATACGGCCTTATGAGGTCTTTGGGCTCGATCACAATGTTCTTGCCAAAGAGAACGCGTGGGGCGTGGGCGATGCCGGGGAGGGTTGCGAAATGTGCCATACCCCGGTCGGTCAGTCACCCGTTATCGACCGCGCCGTGCTGCTTGACCCATTCGACGAAAGCGGTGCTCCGGTCTATTCGACGGTACGCGAGATGTGCGGCATCAACCCGCCATAAAAAATGACTTGGTATCGCCGCCACGGTCGAGCTGAGGGTTCGACCGTGGCGTGCCATTCTCAACCCCAAAGACCCGCCCCCACCCTTCGCCTGCGGCGAAGAATGGGGTGCCCGCTTGGTGCCATCGTCCAGACCCCGATCTACTGGTACCGGGTCAAAACTTTTTTGACTTCGCTCACGAGGTCTGCACGCTTCGCGGTGAACTGCGCAGGCTGGTCTTCGAGCCATTTCCTGCGGTCCGCGCCGATCTCTTTGGATAGCTCCACGCCGAGGCGCAGGTCTTTGATCGAAACTTCGCCCTTGTCAAGCTCATCGGACCCCATCACAACGCAAACCGTCTTGTCCGTATCAGACGCATACTTGAACTGCTTGCCAATGCCCTGCTTGCCGACGTACAGCTCCGTGTTGATACCGGCACCACGAAGCTCGACGCAAATCTTTTGGTATTCCGCAGTCAGGTTTTTATCGAGACGGGACACAAGCACCGGCGCGATGGCCGAACGGCACGAACTCTTCCCAAGCTCAACCAATGCGGCCAGCAAACGGTCCACACCGATCGACGCACCCGTGCCCGACGTCTGCTGACCCGTGAAACGACCGACGAGGTTATCGTACCGCCCCCCGCCGAACACGCTTCCGAACTGCTTTGTAGACCCATCCTCCGCGACCACGTCGAATGTCAGCACGGCCTCAAAGACAGGACCGGTGTAGTAGCCGAGCCCACGCACCACCGTCGGGTCTATCATCACACGATCATCACCATAGCCCACGCTGGTGAGTGCGGCGTCGATCTCGATCAACTCATCCACGCCCTCTTTACCGGCGGCCGTTTCGCCCACGAGTGCCATCAGCGCGTCACAAACTTCGCGGCGCGACGTCCCGGTGATCTCAAGATACGCGATCACCACATCAATCTGCGTATCACCAAGACCCACACCCTTCGTGAAATCACCCGATTGATCCTTGCGACCCTTGCCCAGCAGCAGCCGCACGCCGTCGAGCCCGACACGATCGAGCTTATCGATGGAACGCAAGATGTTCGTGGCCGTCAGTTCGGGCAGCGGCTCTGACGGGCTCACCAGTTCCAACACACCGTTGAGCACCTTGCGGTTGTTGGCCCGGACGATGTAATCCCCCGCCGAAATCCCGACAGCCTCCAGCGTGTCGCACATAATCATGCAGCACTCGGCATCCGCAAGCATGGACCCCGTACCAACCGTATCGAAATCAAACTGGTAGAACTCGCGAAAGCGACCCGGCCCCGGCTTCTCCACGCGGTAGACCGGCCCCACCTGATACCGGCGAAACGGCTTGGGCAGATCCGGGTTCATGGCCACGAAACGTGAGAGCGGCGCGGTCAGATCGTACCGCAGGGCGATCCAGGCCTCGTCCTCATCGCGCAACGCGAAAATCCCCCCATCCGGCTGGTCGGCCTCGGGCAGAAACTTCCCAATCACATCAGCATATTCCAGCCCCGGGGTCTCGAGCGGCGTGAAGCCGTACCGCTGGTATACCCCTCGGATCTGCGCGATCATATCATCCCGCGCCAGCATGTCGGC
>JAJRSR010000080.1 GCA_024278695.1 Planctomycetota bacterium
AACACCTTGGCCGTGTTCACCGCGTCCTGACCGGTCATCGCATCGAGCACGAGATAAATCTGATGTGGAGACGTCACCTCGGCGACCTTTGCCACTTCGGCCATCATCTCCTCATCAATCGCGAGCCGACCGGCCGTGTCCAAAATCACCACGTCGCGATCGTTCTTCCGCGCGAAGTTAACGCCGTTGCGGCAAACCTTCACCGCATTTTCGTGCCCACGCTCGGTATAGACCGGCACGCCGATCTGCTCACCGAGCACCTCAAGCTGATCGATCGCGGCCGGGCGCTTCATATCAGCAGCCACGAGCAGCGGACGCTTCGCTTTTTCGAGCAGCATCTTCGCGAGCTTGGCGCAAGTAGTGGTCTTACCCGAACCCTGCAAACCGGCCAGCATCAAAATAGTCGGACCGGGAGAGACAAATGGGATTTTCGGGTCAACCGGCCCCATGATCTCGATCAGTTCAGTGTGAACGATCTTGACCATGACGTCGGCCGGCTTGAGCGTCTTGATGACCTCAGCCCCGATCGCCTTTTCCTGAACGCGGTCGCAGAAGGTCTTTGCGACATCGAGATGGACGTCGGCCTCGAGCAGCGCGGTACGAATCTCCCGCATCGCCTCCGCGACGTTCTCCTCGGAAATCTTCCCCCGCCCGCGAAGCCCACGGAAAATCCCGCCCAATCGATCAGATAGTGCATCAAACATGGCGGTATTATTATGGGGAGGCGCGGGGATGGTCAACCGGAACAGCGATGGAGAATCTCAGACCAAGACAAACCCGCACACGGACAAAAGGCGCATCGAAAGCCCGCCCGCTTGCCAGGATCGAGGCTGCACAGATCTTGCCAAGCCACGCATGGCCACACGTACCCTCAACCCTTACCCCGCACTCCCGCGAAAACCTACGCACCTACCCCTCATCAAGATCGATCTTCACCGACTTCGGCTTGCTTGATTCCAGCTTGGGGATGCGCACCGTAAGCAGACCGTTGTGGCACTTGGCCGATAGGGCGTCGGCGTCGCTGTTGCACGGCAACTCGATCGAACGGGAGAACGTGCCAAAGCGCCGCTCGCCGCGCACGCGACGCTCATCCCCATCGCCGCACGACTCAGGCTTACACTTTTCACCGCTGATGACCAACGTGCCGTCCAGCACCGTAACCGCCACATCCTTACCATCGACGCCGGGCACCTCGGCAAAGAGCAAGTAGGCGTCGTCGTGCTCACAGACATCCACCGCGATCCCGCACTGCTGCCCATCAAACGGTGGCGTGGAAATCCCACCGCGCCAGACCCGCTCGACCAACCGGCTCATCTCATCCTGAAGGTTACCCAACGACAACTGTGCGTCCTGAATTGTTTTGAATGCCATGATCTCTGCTCCACAATACGGCCGACGTTACGATGCTTACTTATTAGAACACGAACTTCTCAACAGTGCGTTCGCTACGTTCGAGCGCCTCTGGTATCCGAAGCGCCGCGCAGGCTAAAGCCTGCGGCTCGCGGGCGGTTCGAACATCAGGTGGTTCTTCGGAACCACAATGCGACACGCAAAGACACTCATACGCCCAACACCATTATACCGAATCGGACCGGCTCGGGTCGGGCCGGTTTGTATTTTTCTCAACTTCGCTCAAACGCCGCTCCAAGCTGCCCACGCGCTCTTCCAGAGATGCGATACGGCCTAAAAGCTCAGCTCGCGTGCCATCAGTCGCGACGGATGCTTCAGCTTCTTGCAAAGTCGCAGCCGGGCTCGCTGCGGGAGCCATAGTCGCCCTGTTGACCGGTGGCTCCGCAGCCGGTCCATCACCGCCCACGAGATGCCGGAACCGATTGGACGCCCGCCCCGGCTCGCGAGGCAGTTCTTCCACAAACGGCGGATCGTGATCCGCCAGTTCTCCCAGCACGTTGAGCGCACCGGCTACGTCCGTGATGGGGGACATGCGTGATGATCTCGTGCGTAGCTCGCCCGGCGTCTGCGGACCGCGCAGCATGAGTTCGACCATAATCGCCTGCTCGCGGCTGTCCCAATGCAAACATTCCACCACGGTATGCTGATATTTGTTTGCCCGTGCCCCGGCACTTGGCGGTGCCTGAGTCACAAGCCGCTTGTGTCCCAGCGATTGCAACGCACGCGACACATCACCGTCCGTGATGCTCATGACGGGATCGCGGTTTTGCAGTTGGTTCGCACCCAGCACGATGGAGTTGATG
Organism: Planctomycetota bacterium; assembly: GCA_024278695.1. Taxonomy (GTDB): domain Bacteria; phylum Planctomycetota; class Phycisphaerae; order UBA1845; family UBA1845; genus JAJRSP01. The sequence goes on from JAJRSR010000080.1 coordinate 2,214, forward strand.
GTGAGCGGGTAGCCGTTCGGCGTGGTCATCGCCTTCTCGATCAACACGCCAAGCACGCGAAGTTCAATCTCGTTAAGCGTTAGCGACATCGAAACGTTTCCTAGCCTTGTGCAGCGGACTCGATAGACAACCCAAGTACAAAACACGACGAGCCGCAGACTAACAACCGCAGCCCTATGATTCCAACCTCCTCGGACGTGCGCGCTGCTTGGCTGCGGCCTCTGCGGCGCTGCGCAATAGGATCGCCACGGTCACGGGTCCCACACCACCGGGTACTGGCGTAAGCACACCCGCGACTTCCCTCACTTCGTCAAATGCCACATCCCCAACCACCCCGCGCTTGCCGTCGGCACCGGTCACGGAGTTGATACCCACATCGATCACGACCGCACCGGGTTTCACATGCTCCGCGCCGATCAACCCGGCCTTACCCACGGCCACGACCAGCAAATCCGCGTTACGCGTGTGTACCTTGAGATCACGCGTGGCGATATGGCAACAAGTTACCGTGGCCATCTCGTGCAGCAAAAACAACGAAACCGGCTTCCCCGCGATACCGCCCTGCCCCACCACCACCGCGTTCATCCCGCGCGGTTCGACCTTCGCCTCTTTGAGAATCTCCATCACGGCCAGTGCCGTACAGGGTGCAATGATCGGCCCACCGTAAAACAGCAGCCCGATGTTCGCCGGGTTCACGCCTTCGACATCTTTGTAGGGATCAATGCAATACTGCATCGCCGGCGTATCAATCTGGGGCGGGAGCGGCAGGTTTAACAAAATCCCCGTCACAGCGGGATCGTCATTCAGACCGTGCAGCATCGCTCGGATGTTAGCCTCTGTCGCGTCAGCGCCGAGCGAGTGGAGGTGGTAATCAATGCCAACGTCCTGGCACCTTTTCCGCTGCGACCGGGCGTAGATTTCACCGGCCTCCGGATCACCCACCATCACCGCATCGAGCCGAACGGTCAGTCCTTGTGCGGCCAACTCGCGCACCTGCGTCGCCGTCTGCTCTTTGATGCGCCGCCCGAGACTGCGCCCGTCGATGATCGTTGCCGCTGTCATACTGCTTGCCACGTCTTCAATCCACCGGAACATTCAAACCATAGGCACCATACACGTCCACGCGGCTCTGGTTCTTCATACCAAAACCAGCTACTGACTGCCACTTTGCAGAACCAGGATCGCCGGTTGCGGCACCATGAGCCAATACCAAGCTACCGCCGAACCGCCAATGGCCGCCGCCGCCCAGATCAATCTTTTCACACGTACCATCGATTGCTCAAACCGCACCACACAACCCGGATCATCGGCTGCCTTCACCAAGAACCGCACGCGATGACCAATTGATCCGTGCCGCCAACTCCGCTCGTCACGCGGAATACCGTTGAGTTCGGCCACGCGTTCCAACGCAGAGGCGAACAGCAAAGCACCGGCACTGCATACGCGCCACGGGTCATTTGTGGTGGTTCCGGAATCGGGATGAATACTGCAAGGCTTGTGACAATCCTCAGCAGAGGCAGCCACACAACGCGCGCCGAAAAGATCGGCCTGCCGCTCGAAGCTCCTGGAGACCCAACCGAAACCAAGCCCCCAGAAGACGCCCGTCACGAGCAGCCCCGCACCTTCGATCATCGGAAGCGACAGCCGCAGCCACGGATCAGGACCCAGCGAGGCGCGCGCCAGCCCCTCCATGACACTCACCACAACCACCCAGCCCAAGAACGCAAACACCAGGAAATGCGGAATGTGTCGATGACGAATATGACCGGCCTCATGCCCGAACACCGCTTCGACCTGGCCCGGCGTCATGCCGCTAAGCAGCGCATCCGATAGCAAGACATAACGAACCGGCGCGAAAATACCCATAACCGCAGCGTTGATCATCACGCCGCCGCTCTTCCAAAAAAGAATGTCACGACATCGAAGGTTGATCCGCCCGCACAACGTCTCCAGCCGATCGCGAACCGGACCGGACGCCAAGGTCTCCGTACGCCAGATCCGGCACAGCAGCACCGGTGACACCACAAACACCAGCGCCGCCGCGCCCCCCAATGCCACCTCAGGAGCGAAAACCGAACCGCTCCACATGATAAGCTGCTTATCAAAACCCCGGGTCAAGTTCGCAGCAAACAAGATGAGCAGCATAGGCACGGCCACCACCAAGAGCTGGTGACGGAGGTGAAAATCCAGATACGTCCACAGGCTCCAATCGTCGCCCGGCGCGCGAGCCTCACCCTGACTGCGAAGGTCTCGCTCGAACGGAAACGCCGCCACCCAAAGCGATACCGAACCAAGCACGAACGGCGACAACACAATCAAGTCGCCGAAAATCTGCAACCACGGCGACCGCTTTCCAAAAGCAAACCAGTCAGGCCACGCCGTCCCCATCACCAGCGTCGCAAACCCGGCAATCAACAGCACCCGCAGCCCCGTCATGGCCCGGTGATGAAACGAGTGCGGGCCGAACGACCCCGGCACCGCCCGTAAATTGCATCGCGCCTTCCAAGTCGCCGCCGCAGCCGACAGCCCGATAACGCCGACCAGTCCCACAGCAGCCCCAGACGTACCGAAGGCATTATCCGGCGGGATCAGCCAGAACTCCGGTGGCGTCTCAGCACGCCAGAGGAGGCAGGCGAAGGCTAAAATGGTCAATAAGTGCATATTCTACACGGCTAGCGGGTACAGATAACCCAGGGGCCTCTTGCGGTCGTTACGCGACCGCTACACGCAGCCGCTTGTGTCAGCAGGCCCGATCTATTTATCATACGGGCTGTCGTCCTCGCTACAACGCTCCAGGAAAGAGCCACCGGCGGGGGACGGATTCACGGGCACCGGGCTCGTGTTTCATCGTATGTTTTGACAGTGCCGACCGCTTGCAGCACGGAGCCGTCGGTGCTATCGGATGTTGCCCGTCCGATTCAACGAACTGAAAACGCCACCTGTTACCATAGGAGCCGTTGACCATGAGTATTCACAAGTCCATAGGCATTGCGACCTGTATTGCCGGGATTTTGGCATTTTGCGGCACATCAGCGGCAGCGTCTGAGACTAAAGCCAAGGCCACCAAGAAAAGCCGAGCCGACGTAAAGAAAATGCTGCTGGCCAACCCGGAGAAGCTATTCTCCAACGACTTCGACATGAGAGGTCTAAGGCCAAATGAACGTAAGATGCTAGCCGTCCATCGATACCTACGGTATGGAAAGGAACTCGAAAAAGCCACGCTTGAACGGGTCAAACTTACCGACGCGCAAAGAAAGACGATCAAGGACATTTTCCGTGAACAGTTTGCCTACGTCGTTGAGAGCAACGCTCAGCCGCGGATACTGGGTGGAAGACAAAAGAATCATACGGCCGCCCCGGGTGCCAAAAACGCTCCTGTCCCAAAACGCACACAATCCGCCTCTGGTGCCTCCGCCAGGCAAATCAACAGGCCAAGCGCGTCTCCGTTTGACGACCCACAAGCGTTGATTAACCGCATCGCTGCTGAACTATCTGGGGATCAAATGAAAACCTACGCTGCGCTGTCCGACCGGTGGAGCACACTGCGAGCACAGGGTGTGGCCGACGGCTCGCTGCGCCAGGTCTTGCGTGCGACCATGGATCCGAAACTCGACATTGACCGCAAACTCAGGGAAGAGTGCCGCAAGTTACTGGTCAAAAAAATGACCTCGCTAGGCCGGGACAGACGGTTTGTTAAAAAAAGAGTCAAAGCCGCAGCAGAAGGCCAAGCATCAGTCGCTGAAAAACTCACGGCTTCGCAACGAAGCCATTTCGAAAAACGCTCGCGGAGCTCAGAGACATCTACGCCGATGAAATCGCCATGCTCATGGAATACCGCGCCGAACATGACAAAGCAGCCGCCAAGAAAACCCCACAGGCAAAGCCAAAGGGGTAGGCGCGGCCCGTGACGCGCCGTCCGAGGATGATCGACCGGCACCTGCTGCGCGTGATTTCAATCAAGAAAATCCGCCTTGCGATCGCGGAATGCGGCCCGAAGTTATCCTGCGCCAACTTCTCTCTCAACCATTACTTCGCGCGGGCATCGATCAAGAAAAAAGGCCCTCTACGGGCGTTTTTCGCCAGCAAAGAGCCTATTTCCTACCACCCCCAAGGGGACTCGAACCCCTGTCGCCGGCATGAAAAGCCGGTATCCTAGGCCACTAGACGATGGGGGCCTCCAACAGTCGCCGGTGCCGTCCGTCAATGACAGCCCCACGCGAGCCGGGTATTCTAACGGCGAATCGCGATGCGCCAACGGATTCGCGACGCCCAACCGATTGCGCCGCCAAGTAAGACGAACCATGGGAGCCTAGCGGTCCTCGATAAAGGCTCATGGGCTTACAATTTAGGGCTCTTTCGGGCAATGACGGAATCGAACGGTACGGGTTGGTCATCGCTGATCCGACCGGGCAGAATCGAAATATGAACCCATTTTCGCCTCGAATCTCCTCGACTCATACGGGATCGGCACTGAGCACGGGCAAGCTACCACTTGTCCATGCCACCCTTCGACGCGCGGTTCAAGGCCATACCTCCCCCGAAAAGGCACGCAAAAACCATACGGGTGCCCCATTCTTCGGGTACGCCCGAAGGGTGGGGGACGAACCCACTGCCACGGAGTCAACCATGACCTCCAACAGCGTTCACAATCACCAAACCCATTCGCTTTGGCGTTTGACCCGCGTGTGCGCGCTTCTCCTGACGCTCACCGCCTTCGGCTGCAAACCAACAACCCCAACAACGCCCCCCACCGCGACGGTCACCCTCTATTGCAGCGTCGACGAGTCCTTCGCACGCACCGTGCTGGACACATTCCGCAAGGAAACGGGCATCGACACGAAGATCGTGTTCGACTCCGAGGCCGGTAAGACAACCGGGCTGGTCAAACGGATCATGGCCGAGGCTCGCGGATCGGGCAGCCGGGCGGATGTGTTCTGGTCGAGCGAGCTGTTCAACACGATCGCCCTGGCCGATGCCGGGCTGCTGGAACCCTACGATCCACCCAGCGCTGCCGATATCCCATCGCGATACCGCGATGCGGCACACCGCTGGACCGCAACGGCCGCACGGGGTCGGGTGATCGCGTTTGATCCCACCCAAACAAGTGCCAGCGCCCTACCCACCAAGTGGGAACAGCTTGCCGAAAAGCCATTTGCGGGCATGACGACGATCGCAAACCCCCTATTTGGCACGACGCGCGGGCATGTGGCCGCCATGTTTGCGCTGTGGGGCGCGGATCGCGGGCGAACTTTCCTGACCAAACTCCGCAGCGGTGGCGTGCTGGTCTCCGACGGCAACAGCTCGGCCGTCCGCGCGCTGATGGCGCACCGCGTGAAAATCGCCATGACCGATACGGACGACGTCTGGCTGGCGCAGCGCGGCGGCGCTGCCATCGACCTGCGCTACCTCGACATGGGTGACGGCGGCACGCTCATGATTCCGTGCTCCGTGGCGATCATCAAAGACTGTCAAAACACGGGCACGGCAAGGCGGCTCGTTGATTTCCTGGTGTCCGCGCGAGTGGAGCGTATGTTAGCGGAGAGTGATTCTCGAAATGTGCCCGTTCGGCCGGCATTGCGTGACGCGTTGAACATGGCTTGGCCCGCAGAAACGAAAGTCACGTTCGACGCCGTGACGCGTGCGTTGCAAGAATCTGAACGAGCCGTACGCGAAATCCTCATCCGGTGAAACGAAACTGGTTACATCTTCTGATCGTGGCGGGCGCGGGTATCGCGTTCACAGCCGCCATCGCATGGCCGGCGCTGGCACTGACCCTCGCGTGCATCCGCGATGCGGCGTTGCCTGCCGACGGGTTTCAGCCCGGCGCAAGACAGTGGCACCTACTGGCGCGCACCGCGTGGCTTGCAGCGGGTGCGGTTGTCGCCTGCGTCGCGTTTTCCATCCCGGCGATCTGGGCCATCAGCCGAACCGGGTTCACAGCGGGGCGCGGCATCATGTTTCTCGGAGCGGCCCTGCTGCTCTGCCCGCCGATGGTCTACGCCTTCGGCTGGGACCGCGCGGTTCCGTGGCTTGGCTCGCCCTCGCTCCGCTGCATCCTGGTCTGGTCATTGTGGGCTTGGCCCATTACGGCGTGGATCATCGGCAGCGCATGGTCGCAGCGTCGCAGTGACTTCCGTGAAGCAGCCCTGCTGGAAACGTCCGGAGCGCGCTTCTGGATCGCCATCGCCCTGCCCCAACTGCGTACGCACATCGCACTGGCTGCGGCCATTCTATTCGTGCTGTTTTTCAACGACTACGGCGTGCCGCACGCCTGCGGACTCACGGTCTACGCGACCGAACTGCTCGGCTGGGCGACAAGCTCAACCCGCCCCATCGACACCATCGCCCCCGCGCTGCCGTCTATCGGTGTCACCGCTATGGCACTTGTCGCTGCAATGTCGCTCTGGAAGAGAAGCGCTACTGACTTCGAAGCGACCCCATCGCCACAAACCCGCAGCCCGCGACAAGCCATACCGGCCCTCGCGATCACCGCGATGCTGCTGTTCTCTTGGGTCATCCCCATCGGCGTGCTCATCACCGACCTCAGCCTTCACGACATCAACACGGCCATCCGTACCTATTCGCTTGACATGCTCGGTTCGCTCGGCGCGTCACTGGTCGCGGGAATCATCGTGGTTTGGATATCCGTAGCTGTCTGGCGGTACGACGCGTGCCATACTGTGGCACTACTAGGTGCGATC
>JAJRSR010000081.1 GCA_024278695.1 Planctomycetota bacterium
ATGATCCGGACCCATGTGGCACTTGCCGCAGTTGTCAGGCTCACGAGCCTGAGCGACGGAGAACGTGTGCCGGCTGTGGCAAGCGCTGCATGACCCCTCGGAACCATCCGGGTTGATGCGACCGATACCGGTGTTTGGCCAGGTAGCCGGATCGAGTGTGCCATCGTCGAGCACCTTCACGACAGAGCAGTGGCACTGCCAGCAGCCTGTCACTGCCGCCGCCGAGTTGCCATGCGGGAACCCCTCAGTCACAAACCCGCGATTGCCCTCGACAACCTCTGCCAGACGATTATCGAGCGAGCCCAGGATGCGGGCTGCTTTGGAGTGATGTGAGCCGGCGAACTCGGCCGTCTCCCTAGCATGACATTTGGAGCAATCCAACGGCGAAACGATAACGGCGATGGTCTGACCAAAGTGCTCGTACGCGTCAGGCTCGCCCTCCCTCGCGCTGTGGCACTCGAAGCAACCGACGTTACCACGGTAGTGCTGGCTCTGGCCCCACTGCTGCACCAGAGCCGGATCATTATTCTTGTGACATTCGAGACAGGCTCGGCTCTCCTTGGAAAGCTCCGGCAACGTCGGGCCGGCCGCTGCGTCAGTAGCCAAGGCAGCTAACAAAGTGATAGACACAACCCAGACTATCTTGTGAGACTTACACATATTGTTCCAGCTCCAGAAAAACTTGACGTAACACCGACCCGACGGCACGCGTCATCACCAGACGAGCAACCGAACCCTAGACCACTCCGAACACACGCTCCAGCAAGAACGGGGCCAGATGCACACACTTATCGACAACCGCGTAGAGATTTCTTTCGCGGGAGCAAGCAATCTGACTGCAAGAAACGACGACCCAAGACCCAGCCTATCAAGCAGCCAACATCCAAAGGAAAGCCGCTTGTTCGATCATGCCTGTGGCCCGAATCTCGAATTCAAGCATAATTGCGCCATGCGGATTTCTCTCATCACGCCAGAACCCCCAAGCACCTGGACTGGGAACCGCGTCACGGCTGACCGCTGGACCAGAGTGCTTCAAAGTTTGGGACACGATGTCCGCGAAGACCACGGGCTACCCACCGGCTCGTATGATCTGATGATCGCCTTACACGCCCGGAAAAGCGCCCCGGCCATCGAGCGATCTGCGAACGAGCACCCTGGCAAGCCGATCATCGTCGCACTCACCGGAACGGACCTCTACGGTGATCTTCAAACAGTACCGGCAGTGCTGGCGTCGCTAGAGCGTGCCACCCGGATCGTCACGCTCCAGGCAGACGCGGCCAAGGAGCTGCCGCCCCACCTGTACCCGCGTGTGCGAGTCATCCATCAATCCGTGACCGCGCCAGCTAGTCCGCCAGCCAAACGAAACAACGTCTTCGACATCTGCGTTATCGGCAACCTTCGCGACGTGAAAGACCCGTTTCTGATCGTGAAAGCCGTGCGGCGACTCCCAACCGAATCACGAATCCGCGTGGTCCACATCGGCGCGGCATTGGACGAAGGGTTAGGACGCTGCGCAAGACAGGAAACCGCAAGCAACCCGCGATATGAATGGGTCGGACCGCATCCGCGAGAGGCGGCCATGATGACGCTTGCCGGCTGCCGACTGATGGCCCTGACATCCAAGATGGAGGGCGGTGCGAACGTGATCTCGGAGTCCATCGTTTGCGGCGTACCCATAGTCTCGTCGCACATTTCCGGTTCCATCGGGCTGCTCGGCGAGGACTACCCCGGCTATTTCCCGGTCGGCGACGCGGCGGCACTGGCCACACTCCTAGATCGAACCGAGAAGGATCGGGCGTTCCTGGACGACCTCACCTCACGCGGCACGGCGCTAGCACCCTTGTTCTCTCCCGCTCGGGAGGAAGAATCCTGGAAACGACTCCTTGATGAGCTATGATGCTGGTGCCAAGGCTCACAGAGACCGCAAGACAGAATTGGCAGAGGGGTGGTGACAGGCGGGTGGCATGGACAAACGCCGCAGGATCGGGCTTGCGAAGGTTCAATGGATGCAACTTACGGCGTTTGCCCGTGATGACCCAACAAGGGGGGGGAAACACGGACAACCGGGAAAAGCACAGACCGCCGCCTCACCGGTCTTGCACCCAGGGCGCAGAACTCCAGCTAGCCGCCCCTACCCCCAACGCGTACAATCCCCGCCATGCAGCCGCTGTACCGAAAAAGTGACGCCGACCCGCGTTCGATTCTAGTGGTCGCGCCGACGTGGGTTGGCGACTTCGTGATGGCCACACCCGCGCTTCGCGCGATTCGGGATCGCTTTCCGCAGGCCCGCATTTCGATTCTCGCGGAGCCGAACCTGCGTGAGCTGATTCGCGGAGGACCGTGGGCTGACGATGTGGTCCAGTGGCCGGCAAAGGCGGTTCGATCCCCACTGCACCGTGTCTATCGCGATTTCGCGTGGGACTTGCGTCGCCGGCGCTACGACTTAGCCGTGCTGCTCCCGAACTCATTCCGCGCCGCGCTGATCGCTTGGTGGGCGCGTGCCGAGAAACGGATCGGCTACGATCGAGACCGGCGCGGCTGGCTCCTTACGCACGGCGTCCCCGTAAAAAACCGGCGTGGTGCCGGCAGTGTTGATTTTGGACACCGCGACGCGCCAAAGCTGCCGGTCCCGCCGAGCCGGTTCATCCCCATGCCCATCGTGGAATATTACGGCGACTTGGCCGAGGCGATCGGCTGCGAACGACCCGATCACAGGCTCGAGCTGTTCACCACGGCGGAATGCGATGCCTCCGTTGCGGTCCGGCTGGAAACGATCGGACTGGCCGAAAGACAACCGCTCGTCGTGCTGAGCCCTGGAGCGAAGTTCGGCGCGTCGAAGTGCTGGCCTACGGATCGGTTTGCGGCGACGGCCGACCGGCTTGTCGAGTCCGAGGGAGCCGGCGTGCTGATAACCTGCGGCCCGGGAGAAGAACCGATCGCCCGAGCCATCCAAGAGGCGATGAGCCAACCGGCGGTCGTCCTGGACAACCCCGGGCTTTCACTGGGTGAGCTCAAATCGCTAATTCGCCGGTGCGATCTGCTGCTTTGTAACGATGCCGGCCCGCGACACTTCGCCAAGGCATTCAACGTGCCGGTGGTCACGGTCTTCGGGCCGACGCACCCGGAGTGGACCGATACCGACTACCCCCACGAGCGGATCGTGCGTATCAATGTAGACTGCGGCCCCTGCCAACAGAAGGCGTGCCCACTGGGGCATCTTGAATGCATGACCGGAGTCACGGTGGATATGGTTACCGCCGCTGCGACAGAGTTGATCCATCAGCGCGCGGCGCAGCCCACACGATGAGCCACATGGACGTCACCAACGCCCACGCCAGACGCATCGACCCGGTCACGGTGAATGATCTGCGCGTGATGCCTGAGTTTGCGGCGGTGCTTCGCCAACATAGGCTGGACTCGATCGAGGCGCTTTTTGCCGCTAAGAGCGACACCCCGTTAGACAAACCCGGGCTCGATCATTGGCGAGCGCGTCTTCGTGTGACGGTCCGCGATGACTCCGGTGATAGCGTCTTCTATATCAAGCGTTATGAGAATCCGCCGGCGCGCGCGGCTCGTGAGGCCAGTCGCGTTGGCGTAAAGAGTATCGCGGGGGTCGAATGGCACTGGATCGAACAGCTATCGCTTGCTGGCATCCCTTCGGTCCAGGCGGTCGCGCTCGGTGAGGCGTTCGACGGATCACGAGAAACCCGAAGCGTCTTGGTGACGGCCGCAGTTCCGGGGGAATCCATGGAGTCGCTGGCTCCCAAGTGGCGACAGGGCAAACGCAGCAGCGCGCGACGATGGCTCGCACCGGTGGCGAACGTCGTGTCGAAACTGCACCGCTCGGGTTACGTCCATCGAGACCTGTACCTGTGCCATATTTTTCTTAATGAGACTGCAACCCAGGACGCAGCCATTAGGTTGATTGACCTGCAACGCATGCTACGACCCAAATGGAATATGAAGCGCTGGATCGTGAAGGACTTGGCCGCTCTGAATTATTCAGCCCCGAAGGAGGCGGTTTCGACTGCGGACCGCCTGCGTTGGCTCAAGTGTTACCTCGGAAAGACACGTCTCGACGCGGAGGCCAGGCGGCTGGTCTACCGCGTCGTTGGCAAGACGCAGCAAATCGCCCGGCATGACGCCCGGCGGCGTGCGCGACTCCACCCGGATCACCGGGAAGGCGGCGCAGGTCGATGAAAGTCGCCTTGGTTAGTGAATGGCTAGATGCTTGGCGCGGCGGCGCTGAGACCTCGACGCTACAGTTTCTGCACCACCTGATGGATGCGGGGATCGAGGTCCACGTGTTCACGCGGAGCCGGCCTTCCCCCACACCCGGGCTCCATGTCCACCCGGTAAGCGGAGCCGCGATGTCGCGTACGCGTCGCAGCGTGACCTTTGCTCATCGGGTTGAACGTATGGTAAAGGCGGATCGGTTTGACATTGTCCACGCCATTTCGCCCTGCCGCGGCGCTACGATCTACCAGCCGCGCGGCGGCACGGTGGCCGAGACGATCGAGCGGAACATCGCGCTTCGTACGTCAGGTGCAGCACGGTCATTCAAACGCTACGCCAACGTGTTCAACCTCAAACAACGGCACATGCTGCGTCTTGAGCGGGAGCTGTTGGGTCCGGGCGACGGTCCGGTTATCGTGGCCATCTCCGATTACGTGGCAGACCAGCTTCGGCGGCACTACCACCTCGACGCCTCGCGCGTTCGCAAGGTCTACAATGCGGTCGATCCCGACACCACGTCGCCGCAAGCCCGAGCGGAGCACCGTCGGAGCATCCGAAAGTCGTTTGACATCGCCGAAAACGACCTGCTCGCGCTCTCGGTGGCTCACAATTTCAAGCTCAAAGGCGTGCGTCATCTGCTGGAAGCGGTGTCGCTGCTGAGCAGTCAAAACGTCCGAAATGTTCGCGGGCTCGTCGTGGGCAAGGGCGACCCGACCCGATGGCGGCGGCTGGCATCGAGGCTTGGGGTATCTGAACGGGTTCGATTTATAGGACCGAGCGACCGGGTGCGCCAGTTGTATCACGCGGGCGATGTGCTGGTTCACCCCACGTACTACGATCCATGCAGCCGCGTCGTGTTGGAGGCGATGACCAGCGGGTTGGCCGTGGTCACCACCAGATGGGACGGCGCGGCCGAGATGATCGAGGACGGCGTCAACGGCTACGTCCTGCCCGAACCAAGCGATATTGCGGGCTTGGCGGAGCGGATTACCGGACTAATCAACGTGCAGCTCCGGTCCGGCATTCAAAGGTTGGCGTCGCGGATCGCGCCGCAAGTCAGCATGTCCCGTCACGCCGCAGCGATGATCGAGCTCTACCAATCGCTCTCCCGGCGCTAGCCTGGCGTCCGGCACCATCGGCAATCTTTGCGCAACCGCCGCGGCCCCGCTTTCACGGCAAAACTCGGGAGAACGCTAGTTTCAAAGTTTGGTTGAGTGAATCCCATCCGGTCCCCGATAAAAGAGGCCGACGGTACTTGAAGTCAAACACCTTCCGGTGGTATCCTGCTCCTACCACCTACGGTGGGAAACAAGAGGAAACCGGGTTAACGCGGGATGAAACCAACACAGACGGCGCCTATGATCTTTAGGGCCTCGGAGTTTCGCCAATGCTCACGGTGGATAACGAGATGAGTCAAAGCGACATCAGACATCTAAGCGTGCTTCTGTTGGGGTCGAGTGAACCTGACCCCGAAGCACAATCGTGGGTTCAGCCACACTGGCGCGTCACCCGCGTCGAAAACTTTGAAGAAGCGTTAACCGCCCTTCGCACCGAGCCGTTCGATCTGGTTGTCAGTCGAGCGGCTGATTTTTTGCCCTTTCAGAATATCCACTTTAGCGGTCAGGCTGCGGCGATCATTGACAGTGTCGATCAGGGTGTGGCCATCGTGAACGAAGCCGGCGGGTTGGATTGGGCCAACAGCAAGCTGCTTAGTTTTCCGGAGGACGTTCGCAATTACGTCACCCGGTGCTGCGTCGAAACCTTCGCAATCGCAAAGGACGCCCCCGAAGGGGGTGACGTCCGAGGTCGCCGGCTCACCTACGTGAGCTTGGCCGGTGAGTCGTTCGAGATCACGGCGACGCCTGTCACCGACCCGACGCGCGGCGTCACCGAGGTGGCCGCCGTCGTCTGGGAGGCCACGAACGCGCGCCGGCTACAGCATAAGATTGACGCGATCGACCAAGCCGGCCGTGAACTGCTCAACCTCGACACTGAATACTTCGCGCAGCTTGATACGCAGCAACGCTTGTCGCTCTTGGAGCAAAAAGTGCTTCGTTGTACCGAAGACCTACTTCACTTCGACAATTTCGTCATCTTTGTGCTCGACAAGAAGAACAACAAGCTCGAACCGGTACTCGTATCGCGAATGCCGGAGGACCGCGCGCACACGGAACTGTACGGCGTGACGGAAGGCAACGGCGTGTGCGGTTATGTGGCCGCTCGCGGTCGAAGCTACATCTGCTCCGACACCTCCAAGGATCCGCGGTACGTTCGCGGGATCGACAAGGCGAGGTCTTCGCTTTCCGTGCCGCTGCGCCTGCGCGATCAGGTTGTCGGTGTCGCCAACTTCGAGAGCACGAAGCTGGCCGCCTTCAGTGAAGATGACCGCCAGTTCGCTGAGATTTTCGGGCGCTATTTGGCACTTTCGCTGCAAATCCTTGAGCTTCTCGTTTGTGAGCGTCGCACGACGACTGGACAACTCGGCACGAATGTGATGGCCGAAATCACCGGTCCGCTCAACGACATCCTCACCGAAGCGGAAAACCTCATCGAAGATTACATCGGGCACGACGACCTGCGCCACCGGATCCGAGTGATCTCTGAGAACGCCGTGAAAATCCGGGAGAGCATCAAACTCGTGACGTCGGACAAACCGGGACTGATCGGCGTCCGGTCTACGCAAGCGCAGCCGAAGGATCCCGCCCTTAACGGCAAGCGCGTTCTGCTAGCCGATGATGAGGAGATCATCCGTGACACCGTACGCGACGTACTCACGGGATACGGCTGTGAAGTGACCATCGCGTGCGACGGCACGGAGGCTATCGCCCTACTCGGTGACGCCTCGTTTGACTTGGTCCTTAGTGACATCAAGATGCCCGGCAAGTCCGGATACGATGTGTTTGCCGCGGCCAAAGAAATCGACAGCCAGACACCGGTGATGCTCATGACCGGTTTCGGCTACGACCCGAACCATGCGATCGTTCGCGCCAGGCGTGAAGGCTTGGCGGCCGTCCTGTTCAAGCCCTTCAAGGTCGATCAGCTTCTCGGCGAAGTACGCACCGCGCTCAAAAATGTGACTACGTAACGACTCCACCCTCCCCCAACGACTTCCGTACCCAGGTTCTTCGGCGTGCGTATCCGGCACTACGCAGGGGCATCCTTCACGTTGCGGTAAACCCGCCGCGTGTTCGTATCAGCTCGGTCACAAGCTGGCGGCGAGACAGAATTTGACAACTCAAAACTCCCGATCGAGGTTCTGACAGGCCACCGAAGTCTGTTGCGTCTACTGCAACGGATGGGTACATTCAACACCCCATAGGGTAGTTCGTTTTGAACCTTTTTTGAAACTGAATCGTAAGTCGAAGTATGGAGCCACACACGATGACCACGACGGAGTGGGACGTCAAGCAAATCAGCAAGAAAGTCGAGCAGTGCAGCGATCCGTTTCGCCGGCTGCTCGAACAGATGCACCGGGTTATCGTCGGTCAAGATGACCTGCTGCACCGGATGCTGGTGGGGCTTGTGTCCAACGGACATGTTTTGATTGAGGGCGTCCCCGGACTCGCGAAAACCATGGCCGTCGCCACGCTGGCCAAGGGCATTCAGGCGAAGTTCCAGCGGCTACAGTTCACCCCCGACCTGCTGCCGGCCGACCTGTTGGGCACGCTGATCTACCGCCCGACCGATGGCGAGTTTATCGTACAAAAGGGTCCGATCTTCTCGAACATCATCCTGGCCGACGAAATCAACCGGGCACCGGCGAAGGTCCAGTCGGCGCTGCTTGAGGCGATGCAGGAACGGCAGGTCACGATCGGCAAGGACACGTTCAAACTGGACGATCCTTTTCTCGTGCTCGCCACGCAAAACCCCATCGAGCAAGAGGGAACCTACCCGCTGCCGGAAGCGCAGGTGGATCGGTTCATGATGAAGCTGATCGTGGGATACCCCTCGCGCGACGAGGAACGCTTGATTTTGGATCGCATGGGATCCACCGCGCCTAACATTGAGGTCGATGCGGTCTTGTCGCCGAATGAGATCGCGGCCGCCCGTGCCGTGGTCGACGAAATCTACATGGATGACAAGATCAAAGATTATATCGTCGATCTGGTCCTTGCGACGCGCGATCCGGCGCAGTTCGGCATCCCCGTCGCAGACCTGATTCAGTTCGGCGCTTCGCCGCGCGCCACGCTCGCGCTGACGCTTGGCTCACGGGCCGTGGCGTTTCTTGCAGGTCGCGGCTACGTCACGCCGCAAGACATCAAGACGGTGGCCCCGGACATCCTTCGGCATCGCGTGATCGTCACGTATGAGGCTGAGGCGGAAGAGAAAACATCGGAAGACGTCGTGCGGGCCGTCCTCGACCACGTGCCGGTCCCCTAGAGTTTTTCAGTTAGTCTGTAGTAGGTCGCCGCGCCAATGATCCCGAAGGAACTACTCAAGAAGGTTCGCCAGATACAGATACGCACGTCGCGTACGGTGAACGACGTGCTCGCGGGGCAATACCACTCTGCGTTTCGCGGACGCGGCATGGAGTTCGAGGAAGTCTGTCCGTACCAGATTGGCGACGACGTACGACTGATCGACTGGAACGTCTCCGCGCGATACGGTGAACCGTTCATCAAGAAGTATCGTGAGGAGCGGGAGCTGACAGTCATGCTCGTGGTGGACGCCAGCCGGTCCGGACTCTTCGGCAGCGTCAACCAATTCAAGCTGGACGTCGCGGCCGAGCTATGCGCGGTGCTCGCGTTTTCAGCGATCCGGAGCAACGATAAGGTCGGGTTGATCCTCTTCACCGATCGCGTGGAGAAGTATGTCCCCGCGAAAAAGGGTACGCAGCATGTGCTGCGGATTATCCGTGAACTGCTGTACCACCAGCCCAAAGGCCGGGGCACAGACATCAACGAGGCGATCGGCTTTCTCAACCGTGTCACGATTCGAAAGTCGGTCTGCTTCTTGGTGAGTGATTTTCTTTCGCCAGGCTATGAGAACTCGCTGCGCGTCGCGCGGCGCCGGCATGATTTGATACCAATCGTCGTGAGTGATCCGCGCGAGCACGCGTTACCCGCCTGTGGGCTCATGGAACTCGAAGATTCGGAAACGGGCGACGTCGTTCTCGTGGACACGTCGAGCCGACGCGTCCGACGGGAATATGCCGAGCACGTGGCAAAACAGGTCGCCGACCGCGAGACGTTGTTTCGGCGTATGGACACCGAGACAATCGCCATAGATACAGAAAACTCGTACGTGGAGCCGCTCGTACGGTTCTTTCGAAAACGCGAGAAGAAACGATAGGCGCACGGCGCGGTCTACTGCCGCGCAGCGATTACGATTACCTATGTACTGCAAGATCGCTTACGTCCGTCCTGACAGACTAGCCGTCGCCACGATCCTGGCTGCGGCCATGCTGCCCGGCTGCGCGCAGCCTGAAAAGGACAACGGCGCGAGCGGCACCGACCAAACAATCACCAGAACCGCGGCAGACGGCCCCGTCGAGCTGAGCCTGACGCTCGGCAGTGACGCGCTCGCGGTTAACGGTCGCGTGCGTCTAGTTGTCGCGGTAACGGCCGAGCGCGGTGTGACCGTGCAAACGGACGACTACCTGGCCGCGTTGCTCGAAGGCGATCGACGGTTCGAGCTCGGCGCGACGTTGGTAGACAAGAAAGAAGCCGTGCCTGAGGGCGATGAGCGGCTACGCTGGCGGTATGAGTACGAACTCACCAGTTATCTTCCGGGAGAGTATGAGCTGCCGGGTGCGTCGGTTTCGTATACTAACATGGGTGAAAGTATCAACCCGATGCAAGCACTTGAAGAACCCAAAACCCACACGCTAACCACAGAGCCGATGACCGTTGTCGTAGCCGACACGAATTCGAAACCGCTTTCGCAAGCAGAGCTGGCTGATATTCACATGCAGGATCCGGTCGAGCTTCGCCGTCCGGTATCGTTCATGATGTGGGCCGGTGTCATCGCGTTGGTACTGGTCCTTGGTGTTGCAGTCTACGCGCTGCGCCGGCGGCGCGGGACAGACGAAGCCATTCGGTTGATCCCGGCGCACCTCTGGGCGAAGGCGCAACTGGACGCGCTCGTGGCCGACAACCTAACCGCGAAGGGTCAGGTGCAGGAGTTCTACTACCGGGTCAGTGGCATTGTACGCGGTTATGTCGAGCGTCGGTTCTTCGTCTCTGCCCCCGAGATGACCACCGAAGAGTTTTTAAGTGCCAGCCGTGATGATCCGCGATTTGCAGGTTCAACCGCATCAGCGCTCGGTGCGTTCTTGACGGCTTGCGATCTCGTGAAGTATGCCCGGCACGAGCCGACGTCACGAGAGGCAGACCAAGCCATCGGTGCGGCCGAGGACTTTATCGAACAAACGCGCGTTCGAGACGAACCGACAGACATGGCAGCGCCGGCCGAACAGGATCACGTGCCTACGCGTAGGCACGGATACGGAGGTGACGCATCATGATGTCATACCTCCAGGAACGATTCGCACCACAGCCGCCGTTTGGCTGGTTGTGTCTCGTGCTGCTACTCTTAATCCCCATCGTGTGGTGGCGGGCGATTCGCGAGCACCGAAGACCGACGGTGCGGTTCAGCTCTGTCGATGCCTTTCGATCGATCGGCGCGTCCTGGGCGGTTCGAGCCCGGTTCGTGCTGCCGCTGTTGCGTTCCTTGGCGATCCTCGCGTTGATCGTCGCGCTCGCACGGCCGCAATCGGGCGGAGAATATGTGGACACGCGCGAGGGTATCGCAATCCAGATGGTGCTCGACATCTCCGGGTCGATGAGTGAGGAGGACTTCGTGGTCTCGGGCAGACCGGTTCGCCGACTCGATGCCGTCAAGCAGGTGTTTCGCGATTTTGTGGCGGGTGGTGACGCGCTCAGCGGTCGCGAAAACGACCTGATTGGTATGACCACCTTCGCCATGTTCGCCGATACCAACTGCCCGCTCACGCTCGACCACGGCAGCCTGATTGATCTGCTCGACGACACGGAAATCCCCGGCTGGGTGAGGGGACGCCAGGTCCGCGAAGACGAGGAAGCCGGCTACACTTCGATCGGCGACGCGATCGTGCTGGCCACCGACGACCTTCGCCGCGCGGGCACGCAGGCCGTCCAAGGGGTGCCGGGTGCGGAGGCTGCCAAGAGCCGCGTGATGATCCTGCTGACGGACGGTGCGAACAACCCCCCACCCGATGCGAATGTCCAACCGCCGGACCCGGTGGCCGCCTCCAAAGTCGCTGCTGAACTGGGCATCAAGATCTATACGATCGGTGCCGTGGGCAGTGGTCGCGGTCAGCGCGGGCTCTTCGGGATGATGCGCCAAGGCCGCGGCGTTGATGAAGCATCACTCAAAGCGATCGCCAGTGCCACCGGCGGTAAGTACTTCCGCGCAACGGACACGCAATCACTCGAAACGATCTACGAAGAGATTGACCGACTTGAAACCCGGCGCACTGGCGAGCGCACGTTTCGCGACGACATCGAGGCCGCCAAGATCGCGATGCTCTGCGGGCTTGGGCTGATGATGACTGAACTACTCCTGGTCTCCACGCGTTTTCGGAGGATACCGTGAGTCAAAAACCCGTCTATCCTCTTTGGCCCTGGCTGTTTTGGGTGCTCGCGTTGCCGCTATTGGCGATGGGGATCGCCACGGCGGTCGTCGTTACGATCGACGCGCACACGTTGCTGTTTGACCATCCCCATCTGTGGTGGCTCGGAGCGGCTGTGCCCGTAGCTGGATTGATCGCCCTGAGCAGCGTCACCAGAAAACGTGCGATGATGACACGGTTTGCGTCTAACGAGCTCGCGCCACTGCTGGCGCGCAGCGTGAGCCCGGGCAAGCAGGCGTTTCGCTGCGGGCTCGTCGTGCTGGGCGTCATGTTTGTGGCGGCCGGTGTCATTGGTCCGCGATGGGGAATCTATCTCTCCAAGGTGAAGGTCCGTGGGGTGGATGTGGTCGTCGCGATGGACGTATCGCGTTCTATGCTGGCGTCGGATGTGCCGCCCAACCGGCTGGCCGTGGCGAAGGAACGCGTGCGGCAGCAACTCACGGAACGCACCGTGTTCCGCCGTGCCAACCGGTTTGGCCTGCTCGCGTTCGCCGGCTCCGCATCGCTTCGGCTTCCGCTCACCACGGACTCACTGGCGTTTCGCGCCAAGCTCGACGCCTTGGACACTTCATCCGCACCGCGCGGCGGTACGGCTATCGCGCAGGCGATTCGCCGGGCCACGGATATGTTTGCCCGCTCACCGGAGGAGGCCACCAAGGTACTGCTGCTGGTGACCGATGGCGATGACCACGAGGGTGACCCGACCGCGGCGGCGCAGCTCGCGTGGGAAGAGCACGGCATCCATGTTTACACGGTCGGTGTTGGTGCTGCGGCATCCACGGCCGGGGCTCGCGTTCCGGAGTCGGCCCGGTCCGGCAAGCCGCTGCTGCACGACGGACAGATTGTGTTTTCTAAGCTCGACGTGCCGACGCTGAAAAATGTCGCGAGCGTCGCACGCGGCCACTATCAGCCGCTTGCCCAATTGCATTTGCTTGTGGACACCATCGCCAACATGCACCAGAGCGAACTCTCCACGGAAGAACGTACGCGGCACACGCCGCGCTACCAGTGGTTTGTGCTCGCCGCACTGCTTCTCTTGGGCGCGGAAACGCTGACCGGTGAATCCCGCCCGGTTCGCGACACATCCCCCGTACGGCTCTGGCAGCAAGAAGGTGCCGCATGACACGCGTTATCCCGTTCATCATGTTGGGTGCCGCAGCGATGGTGCTGCCAGTCCAAGCGCAGGACGCTAACGCACCGGTACAGGCTTTGCCCGCCGAAACGGCATCCGAAAAGACAGCACAACCCAAAGTGCCAGTCTCACCGCCAGAGGATCGTATCAAGCTCGATGCCTACGACGCGGTCCATGCGGGGAACGAATTGCTGCGCTCCGGTGCCGCTGAAGATGCGTTGCGCCACTACGAGCATGCAGAAAAACTCCAACCCGACGCACGCGAAATCGCTTTCGCCCAGGGGCTTGGTCATTATCAACTCGGCGAGTTCGAAGAGGCCCGCGACGCGTTTCAGCGGGCTTGGCTCGGGGAAAAAGATGCCCTGGCCGACGACGCACTCTACAGTGAGGGCGCGGCTTACCACGCCGAAGCCCTGGCCGCAATGGAAGAACCGGAAGTGGCTTTGGAGCGACTGGAGAACGCGATGCAGCGTTACCAGAGTGTGCTCGCCAACCAACCCGACCACGTAGCGGCCAAAGACGCCAACTACAAAGCCGGTGCCGCGTGGCGACAGATCAAACAGCAGATGCAGGAGCAACAACAGCAGAAAGAAGATAGTCAGGACGATAAAGAGAAAAACGACGACGAACAAGATCAGCAAGAAAAGCAGGACCAAGACAAAAAGAACGACGAGCAACAGGATCAGGACCAAGAACAACAAGACCAGAACCAGCAAGATCAGCAAGACTCGGATCAGAAGAAAGACCAGGACTCGGAAAACAAAGAAGACGCCGAAAAGAAACCGAGCGATAACGAAGCAGACCCCAAACAGCAAGAGCGCGACCAGAAACAAGATCAACAACAGAAGCAACAACAAGAGGTGTCACAGGAGCAAGCCGAGCGTAAGCTACGCGAAATGATGCAGGCGCAGCGACAGCGAAAGAAAGATCGGAAGAAGCATCGGGTGATCGCCCCCGTGCCAGCAGCGGAGAAGGACTGGTAGTGATCCGTACCAAACTCATCTTGGTGTTCATGCTGTCCTGCGGAGCAATCGCACAGGCGCAAGGTGCCGGCGTCACCCTATTGCTACCCACATCGACGATCGAAGTCGGCGAAGTCATCAATGTGCAGATCATTTGCACGGACACGGGCGAACCCTCCGCACCGGCCGGCAACATCCCCCAGGGACTCAACTTGCAGCTCACCAACGCAACGCCAGCGCTGTTTCAGCAGCAAACCATCGTCAACGGACGCCGGACGAGCGAAACGAGATACACGTTTCACCTTCGCCTCAGCGCAACGGAACCGGGCGTGTACACACTCGGACCGTTTTCCATCGACGGAAATGGCGCGACGCACCAGTCCAACGCCGTGCGCGTCACCGTCAGAAAACCGCGTGCGGATACGAGTCCGCGCGGCGATCGGTTCGTTTTCGTCGAGGTGACGGCGTCACCGCGAACGCTCTATGTAACCGAGAGCTACACGGCCACGCTGACGATCGGTATTCGCAAGGTCGTAATCAACGGACGTGAGCACACGATGGACATGCTTCGTCAGGTGCTTGATCTCGGCGCGTCGGAAATCTCGATTTTTGCCGGCGGGCAAGCCAACCGCTCCGAGCAGTGGCTCCGCGACTCATCGGGTGAGCGGCACAAGTACGAGGTGTTTCGCGTCACACGGCAGATTCGCGCCGAACACAGCGGCCCGATCCTCGTCGGTCCAATTTTCCTCAAGGCCAACTACCCCACAGCCGTTCGACGCGGTTTCTTCGGGCGGTCCGAAATCAGTCGCCAGCGAAAGGAAACGGCGCGGGCCGACGCGATTTCCATCCGCGTGCTCGATCCGCCGCTGGCGGATCGTCCGCCGGACTTCACCGGTGCGATCGGCCGCTACACGATGAACGTATCCGTCAAACCCACGCGTATCGAAAAAGGCCAGCCGGTGACACTCACCGTCGCGATCAAGGGGCGTCCCATCGACGGTGTGGCCGGTCCCGATCTGTCCGCAAACGCCGAGCTAACCAGCCGATTCGACTTCACGTCGGATGAACTCGTCGGGGATGTCGAGGGCGGGGTGAAGAAGTTTCGCCGGGCCATCTTTCCGCGGCAGGCCGGCGAGCAAACCATCCCCGCGATCACCTGGTCTTACTTCGACACCGCTCGTGAACAATACCAAACGCTCACGAGTGATCCGATCAACATCGTGGTTGACGCGCCCGCCCACGCTGACGGCGAACTCACCCTGCTCGACAATAAGGGCAGAGACGCCGAGGCGACGACCTTGACCCTGCTTTCCGGCGGCATCATGCCCAACTATGTTGACCCCGATGCCGTATTGACCGACCACAGCATGACGGTACGAAACACCTGGGTGGCAGTCGCACTAGCCCTGCCACCGCTACTGTGCCTGGGCGTGACACTCGGGGCTAGGCGACACAACCGAATGCGAAGTGATGTCGGCTTCGCCCGCGCCAGCAAAGCGGCGACCAGCGCCAACCGGGCGATCAAACGTTCGCTTGCCCTCGCCACGCCCACCGACCAGTTGCGCGGACTCGCGCAGGCGCTGGGTGGCTACATCTCTGACCGGTTCAACGTCGGCCAAGGTCAGCTCACACCCGCAGAATGCCGGGAAGTATTGCACGAGCGCGGCTTCGACGACGCGACCATCAAACCCATGACCAGCTTCCTTGAACAATGCGACGCCCTTCGTTACGCGCCCGCCGCAGCGGAATCCATCTCCCCAGGCGAAGCGGCTAACGACGTGCGGCAGTGGTTGCGTGTGCTGGAAAGAGGTGCGTCATGATAACAACAAGCGTTAGGATCGCGATCGTCATATTCTTGGCACTGCCGTTCGCGGCACGCGCCCAAGACCCGCGCCTGAGAGCGGAGTTCAATCAGGCAATGATCGACTACGATCAAGCGCTATCGATTCGAGAAACTGACCCTGACCGGGCACGCCGCATGTTCAGATCATCAGCGCAAAGACTGGGAAGTCTCGTCGCGACCGGTATCGATAACGGTCTGCTCGAATACAACCTCGGCAACTGTTTCCTGCAAGCCGGCGATCTTGGACAGGCAATCCTCCATTACCGCCGGGCCGAGCGTTTGATCCCGCGCGACCCACTCCTAACGGATAACCTGCGCGAAGCCCGATCGCGCCGCATCACCAATATCGAACCAACCCGGCGCGGTGCCGTGCTGCGCAACGTGTTCTTCTGGCACTTCGAGACGACGTGGGCGGCTCGGGTTACTGCGGGCCTTGTCGCTTACGCCCTGTTCTGGCTGCTTCTTTCCGCCCGCGCGTTCTGGCGGCGTCGAGCGATCATCGGCTGCGCGATCGCCTGCTTCGTGCTGACTGCCATGCTGGCGGGCTCGGTCACGGCCGAGTACTGGGCCACGCAAAACGCTCCGGCCGGCGTGGTCACGGCGATGGATGTGGTCGTGAGTAAAGGGCCGGGGGTCGGGTACCAGCGGCAATTCGAGCAGCCACTACAACCCGGAGTCGAGTTCCACGTGTGTGAGCGCCGCGGCGAATGGTGGAGAATCGAGCTCCCCGACGGCAAATCCGGCTGGATCGAAGCCTCGACGGCCGACCTCGTAGACGGAAATACGCTGTAAGCGACGTTCGCTGCACCGTTTGCGTGTGCTGTTTCGCCCGGTTTGAAGCGAAAGGTGCGAGTATGACGACTTTCGACTTGGCTCACCGTACCGATTTTGGGTAAACTCCGGGGCGTTGTGGGCAGGCATCGCGACCTGCAACCGCCTGGGTAAGAATGCGAGTGCCACACCGCACGGGCCGAGTGCTAAGTCACGGATCGAACCGCATCTATGATTATCAAGGGGTTAGCCGTCATCGCGATCGTTACCCTACCCATGAGCGCGCTGCTCTGGCGACAAAGCCACGCCGACCCCGTGCAACACCGCTACGACGTAACACCCCATAAATCACTCCGCGTATACCTGATCAACGGCGTGTGTGGACTCCGCCTGCTGACGATGCCAACCAAGACGAACATCAAGGCTACGTTTCATACCCCGCTCAACAGTGACCCCACGCCCAGCCAGGGCTCGCTCATGCTAACGAGCAGCATCAACGGTCCCTACCGCACGACCTGGCTTGTCTTTCCGCTTTGGATGACGACCGGACTACTCACGATCGTCGGAGCGATTCCGGTCTTCACCGGCCCCGTACGGCAACGGTGGCGTAAGTGGAAGGGGCATTGCATTCAATGTGGATACGACCTGCGCGGCAACAACTCCGGACGCTGTTCAGAATGCGGATTCCGCTACCGTCATGACGACAACCGCATGCGCCGGTACTAGCGACGTTTCCAACAAGGCCGGTTCAGGCTTCGCGAAGCCGCATGACAATATCGGCGGATGCCCCGTTCATCGGGTACGCCTGAAGGCTGGGAACGGGTGACCCATGCAAGACTTCATCTCTCAAAACCGCGCTGATTCTGACGGAGCGGTAAACACCGTCGCATCGGGAAAGTGTTTCTTGATTTGCCCCGTGATTCGCTCGGCCTTGCTCGGCTCGATGTGGATCGCGACCAGATGCGCCTTCGGAAACGCCTCGGCCACACACGCCCGGCTGCTTCGCGTGACGAGCCACCAATACGGCACGCAGGCGATGTCGATATCCTTGGCGAATCGCTTCACCGGATCGTACGCGCCGTCGCCCAACTCCGCATCACCGATATGCAACACACGCTTGCCGCCGATCGTGACAACATAGCCAAGGTTTTCCACCTTGGCGAAACGACCCTTGCCGTGGCTCACGAAAAACACCTCGACCGATAGCCCGGCGTGATGCAGTGTAACCGGCTTATCTCGCGGCGGTGGAACAAACTTGGCCCGGTCACGAAAGACGGCGAAATCGG
>JAJRSR010000082.1 GCA_024278695.1 Planctomycetota bacterium
CCAGTCCGCTGATCGTAGCGGCTTGTTCTCCGTCAGTGAGGCATCGTGTTTCACTCAAAGCATTGATGTGGTTCCATTCGAGGGCGATAAGTGTGATCGCCTGGCCGATGCCGAACAACAATGCCGATTGCATCAGCGGCCGAAACGTCTCACGCCAGAAGCCATCGCGTTTGATCGCGGTGGTCTTGCGCAGGGCAAAGATGCAGGCCGACGCCAGTCCGATGCCCATGAAGAAAACTCGGTTCGGTGGTGGGAAGATGATAGCCCCGGCGTGGTCCCGACGACCGCCTCGCTGAGTGTCATGATCGAACCGATCATCGTCAAGAAAGCTACCAACCCCCAAAACGCGCGTGTGATGTCCCACCGCGCACGCGGGTGACGTGAAGCCGCATGGGAGATTTCATTCGTTGTATCCCAAGCCGCTCCGGGGTGCTTGGCCGAGGGGGGGCGGTTGTCGAGTGCGATAGTCTCTGCATTGGCGGGGGAGAGCGGTACGTCGTGCGAACCAGAACCGTTGCCGCCTGGGTCTGCGTTGTCACCATCGTCATAGCCTTTGCCCGGCGGAGCTTGACGCGGATCGCTGGTCGAAAGCAGCCACCAGGAAGAGGCTTGCAGGATAAGCGACGTGACCCCGGCCGCGCCGGCGACGGCGAACATGATGTCCTCGATGGGGCCGTTCGCCATGATTTCCGATGTGATCGCGTAGACGAGGAATGTCGCGAAGCCCGTCCAGATGGCACTTCCGAAACTCATCTCACCGCTGACCGACTTGTTGAATGTCTTTTCCCAGTTGAAGAACATCGCCACGAGTGACATCGACACCCATACGGCCACACCCCCTTCGCCGTACAAGTCCATGACCGGCGCGCAGGCCATCGCCAGAATCGGCGCGGCGCAGCCCGCGCGGACCATTCCGGCTGCCCATCCGGGTCCGTCTTCGACGCCGAACCATCGCGTGGCTTTTCGTCCCAGCATGATGCCGAGCGTCAGCGCAGGAATGAGCATACCGGCCGTGCCGCCGATTTCGTCAATGCCGGTTGTCCTCGCGCACACAACACCGAGCCCAACGGACAACACCGCGCCCATGACGGCGGTCAACAGTATTCGTCGTCGTCGCAGTCGCTTGGAGAGGAACTGCGGCTCCTTTGTCGATGGGGCCGCGTACTGCTGCGCTGGTGATGCGGCTTCATAGTTTGGACGCCGTCCGGCGAGCTTGGCGCGCTTGCGCTCCACCTTTCGTGCGATACGGTCCATACGTTTCTTGGTTTTTCCGGTGAGAGCGCTGCCTGATCCGACGGGTACGGCGTAGGGTGGCAGCTTGGGGGCTGCGGCACGCGGCATCGGGTTCGGTGACGGCATGGGTGAGACATGCTTGGCACCACCAGCTTGCGCGACGGCGTGTTGCAGGCTCTTGGCGCTAAACCCCGCGACGCTCTTTTGGATTTCGGCGGCGCTGAGCAGTTCCTCGACCATTTCGTCCACGGTTTGGTACCGGTCCTTCTGGTCTTTTTCGAGAGCCTTACGCACGACCTTGGCGAAAGGCTGCGGTAGCTGATCGAGCTCCGGCTGAGAGGTGAGGTGTTTCATCAGCACCTCGGCCATGGTCGAACCCTCGAACGGCACGGCACCCAAAAGCATTTCATAGAGCATCACACCAAGTGCGTAGATGTCGACGCCGCGTGAGTAGTTGCCGCTGCCGATCTCCGGGGCCATGTAGTGGACCGTGCCGACGCTGGCCGTCTGAGCGCTGTGCCGTGACACGGAGATGATCTTGCTGAGCCCGTAGTCACCAATCTTGACATACGTATCGTCGAAGAAAATGTTGCCGGGTTTCAGATCGCGATGCACGATTCCGTGATCGTGCAAGTAGGCAAGGCCCTTGCCGATTTCGCGGAGGAAGAACGCGGCTTTTTCCGGAGCGAAGCCGCTCGGCTCGGCGATGAGCAGGTCACGCAAGGACGGCCCCGAGCAGTATTCCATGATGATGGCGTACTCATCCTCCTCCGTCTTCTTTACGTCGAAGATGGACACGAGGTGCGGGCTCTTGAGGTTGATGACGAGGCTGACGCCGCGCAGTTCGATCTGCGGGTTGTCGCGCAGGTACTTGATCGCGACTTCACGTCCACCGTCGCTGATGGCGTAATAGACCTCGCCGAATCCGCCGCGCCCTACGGCACGCTGGATGGTGTAGCCATCGACTGGTCGATCGCCGTGTTTGAAGGTGTAGGCCATGATCTTTGCCTTCTTCCGATGTTGCCGTTTACCGAGTAAGTCGCATGTTTCTGACGCGGCAAGACATCCTGCCGTGTCCTTGGTTCGTGGCTCGCGCCGCTATCTTATACCGTGGACATACCCGGCGGACGTACACGCCAGGGTTCCAGGGAAATTCGTGCGCCGGCGATTTCGATAGACTCTCCGAGCCTAAGCGGCTGCGCGCTGCTGTCGTTGTGCCCGTTGTTCTTCTGGCGGAGCCACAGTTCGTTCTTGCGTTCGAAGATCACCAGTGGCGGTCCCGCGTGACGACATTGAATATGGGCGTGCGGTCCCTCGCCGAGAATCGCCTGTTGGTTAAACAGCACCACACGGCGTACGTCGTTGGGCATTTTGGTCGTATCGCTTAGGTCGAGCACCGCTGTGGGACTCTTGCGGCTAGGCACGCGAAACGTCAGCTTGGCCTTTTTGCCCAGTACGATTCGGTCCCCACCGCGCAGCAGGTGGTTTTTTACGGCATTCCCAGCGATCTCTACGTCCTTGGCGCTGAACAGGAAATAATCATCGTCCACGCGTTCTACGTTGGCATGCCGCGAGCCGATGTCACTGAACAGCGGGATGTCGGCCGGGTCAGAGGCTGCGGCTCGTCCGATTGAAGCCTGACCATCACGAATGATGAGATAGCTTCCGCCGCCATCCACGAAGAGCAGCAGTTTTGTCGGTAGCGCCCCCGTGGCTTGCGGTGGAGGCGGCATGGTGGGGGACAATCGCACGACAGTCTCATCGAGCTGGACCGGCTTCGCGAAGGGTGGGCCGCTGTCGGCTTTCTCTGGACGTTCGGTGATCTTTGCCGACGCCGCGCCCAAGGGGCCGGCAGTGATTGCCGTACGCAGTTCTTCTAGCTGGCGAAGCTGTTTGACAGTTTCGTGAACCCACTTGGCTTTTGGGAGCAACCGCTCCAGGCTCATCGCATGGCGGCGAGCATCCGCGAAATCGTGAGCCTGCAGCGCGCTCACCGCTTGCTCCGCGATCGAGATCATGTCGGCCACTTCTCGCCGCGCGGGGAGGTGTTTGCCGAGCGAATCCAAGCAGGCGAGTTCATCGGCCGCTCGATTGATCTTGCCTTCGGTCAGCGCGGTCCTGGCGTTATCGAGTGCTTCATCGCACAGACGTTTTTCAAGCATAGCGACGCCTTCCGCGTGCGTATCCACGGCTTTCAGTTTTCGTAGGCGACCGGCCGCTGCGGCGTATTGGCTCTGAGCCAACAGTTCTTCGATCTGTCCGACCATGTCGCTCGCTTGGTCTGCGCGTTCGTCGGCAATCTTGCGAAGTTGTGCGGCGGCCGGGTCTTGCTTCGGGGCTTGGTCCAGCATCTTTCGACCGGCTGCGAGCGAGCCACCCTCGATGCGGCGTTTGGCTACATGCAGTCGATCATGGTGAGATTGCTGGCGTCGACGCGCTTCCGCAGCCACGATCTGAACGTTGCCGCGTAGTTCCGCGATCTCGTCCTGCATCGTGCCGCCGGCTTCTGCTTTATCCAGGTCCATGAGCGCCTCGGTGAAGCGATCGGCTCGATAATGGTCGCGGGCGCGTTCGACGAATTTCCCTGACAGCTCAGCGAGCACGGCCGCCCCTCGGCGGTGACTGCGGATGTCCGCAGCGGTGGCCAGGCGGTAGGCCTCATCGAGCCGACCATCACGACCGGCTTTTTCTGCGGCCCGGAGCCGAACAAATAGTAGTTGGCTGAGCATCCTCAACTCCTCGTCTAGCCTTGCGATCCGCGTCTGATAGTAAGCGACCCGCGCTGGCGAGCAAAACGCCGTGTTTGTTGGCTCGATCTGCCCTGCTGGCCTGCCGAACCCTCTCGAACACCCTGGGATTCGGGCTTCGAGCGGGATTATTTGCCGTTTTCGAGGGGAGGCGGGATTGTGGGTGGTGCGGATTGATGTAGTGGTGACGGGTTGGTATCAGTTTTTTTTGGATTGGGCGGTCCAATCCCGCAGATTTCGAGCCAACGCTTCGATGTCGCGTTTTTCGCACAAGTGCTGGATGATTTTGGGGGGTGTTTTGAGATTGACCATCGCCTTTTGGGCACGCGTCCATAGCGCGTCACGTTTTCTATCGGACTCGGCCAAGAAAAGCTCCGTGACGATCTCACCGAGCTTGGCGAGCATGATACCGTCGCGGTGGTCGTAGTACCGGTCGATGATTTTTTTTTGATGTCGAGAATAGTCGGCCATGAATGAATGCGACTCGTTTGAAGCAGCCGTACCTCTACAGTTTTCGGGGCATCGGAATGCAGGCAGACAGTTCTGGCAGTCGCACGCGTTTGGGTTTTGGCCACCCGCCTCAGCCTCTTTCCGGCGAACCTGTATACTCTCGTCGAAAACGGACTTTTTTCCAAGTGGGTAGGGGGAGTTTCGTGACAATGGGTTGTTCTAAGGGTTGTTCTAAGAATCGCGTGATTTTTTCTGGGAACGCTTGCGTTTTTTTGGGGTTTGGATATGGTGACGCCCGGTTGGTATGTCGATCGAGGTGTCGGCGCTGGCGTCCAGCGCGGACCCAGAGTGTCGCCTGGATTCGCCCTCCTTCCAAATGAGCCGAATTGTCGGCCACTTTCACGAACGACCCTGAAAGAGAAATGAATGGGTCGAGAAGCCATCGATTGGAGACCGTACGATGGGCAAAAAGTTGTATGTTGGGAATCTTGCTTACTCGGTAAGCAG
>JAJRSR010000083.1 GCA_024278695.1 Planctomycetota bacterium
ACGACCTCGTTGGCCTCCAACGCGTCACGGAGCCTGGCCCAGATGGACCAGCCGTCGTCGATGGGCGTCTCCAAAATGCCGATTTTCTGGCGAAGCGTTTTCCGCAGGCGGTCGAAGCTCGCTCTGGCGTCGCGCTGGAACAGGAGGCGAATCTTGGGCTCGTGGTCGGCCAGTGAAGCGGCGCCGACCTCGAACGGTCCAAGGTGGGCCGTCAGCAGGATGGCACCGTTGCTCGACTTTCGCGTTTCGAAGAAGTTGTCGCCGCCGTCTACGCCCTCCGTCCAATCGCGAAGTTGCTGCCGTGTGGAGCGCGCGGCTTTCCCCAGCTCATAGATGCTCGTGTAGGCGCTTTTGACGATGTTGTTTCGCAATCGGATGACGTCTGTCTCGCTTGCGCCTTTGCCGAGGATCCGGCGGGCGTTGGCGGTGGGTCCGTCGCGGAGGGCTTTTGAGAAACGGAGTGCGAACCAAAGAAAGAACGGTCTCGTGATCAGCACAAATGGTGGCCAATGCGCCGCCCACCAATAGAGAAAATCACGCCAGAAATTCGCGGAGGCGTTAGCGATCGAACTACTCGGTGCAAGCTCGTGACCCGGTAGCTGCGCTGGTGCTGACGTTGGCGCGGTGGTGTGGGCTTGCGACTGGGCGGCGGGTTCGCTCATGGTTGGCTCGCTTGCGGTGGGGTGTCGGGTTGCGGTTTCGCATCGAGCGGGCGGACGATCTTTGTGCCGGCCGGAACGCGCCGGGCGACGTCGCTGTCGGAGAGGCCCACGTTAGTGCGTACGTTGTCAAAGGTGATGACGGTGCGGTCCCCCTCGGGATCGAACATCTCGATACGCGTGGCTAACCCAAGGCCGAGGTCTACGGAAACAATAATCTCCTCCATATACTCTCGGAGCGAATCATCCTTCGGCGTTAGACGCAGGTTCAAACGACTGTCTGACTGCTTCGGCGCGAGTGCGATATCGAAATGCTTCTTGAGCGTGGCGACGCGCGGTACAGGTGACACCATCAACGCCCGAAGCCGTCGATCGACCGGGTACACCTCCATCGTAGCGCGCGACGGAAAGTAGACGGCCACATGCGACTCATCGGTGAACAAGGTTGATTCACGCGGCGAAGTCGTTTGCCATCGTGTGCGTTTCCCCTTGACGAAGACCCGCCCTCGGGACACCAGTGGTTTTTTCAGGAGCGTCGTGAACTTTTCTTCCACGAATTCGGTCGTCAGGTCTTGGATGGTCTTCGCTTGGCGGTCGAGCTGCTTGAGTTTTTCACTTAGGGTATCGGCACGGGCTTGGACAGTTATGGCAACCAACAGCGCGCCCAGTACCGCTTGGCATGTCAGGGCTACCGTCATCGTGCCGGCTCCGATTGCGGGGTGACGGCGTCGGGAATGGAGAGTGTTAGCGTACCCCGCGCGACGCGCCGGTCTTCCAGTCTAGTGCTGCTTCCCACAAGGTCGTTCGGCTTCTTGCTCCCCTCCTTGGCTAGGGGGGAAGAAAGAGACCCGACCTTGTTGGGAACGGCGCTATTGGGGACGGCGCTGGCGACCACGTCGAACTGCCAGAGCGAGCCGAGCATGCGTTCAAACCGGCTTTCCAACAGAATGTCCGCGGGGGGGAACACGGTGTCATTGAATCGGATATCAACGTGGGCGAGTTTTCCCTGGACGGTGCTGT
Organism: Planctomycetota bacterium; assembly: GCA_024278695.1. Lineage (GTDB taxonomy): Bacteria > Planctomycetota > Phycisphaerae > UBA1845 > UBA1845 > JAJRSP01. Next base: position 1,680 of record JAJRSR010000083.1, read on the forward strand.
TGCCGCTGACAAAGGGTCTCACGCCGGTTCGGCACAGCCGATCCACGACGACTAACCCGGAGAGCTGGGCTAGCGCCTCGCCAAGCAAGACGCCGGGCACCACCGGGCGATCGGGAAAATGACCGGTGAAGAAGTCTTCGGTTCCGTTGACGCGCCAGATTCCCTTGGCCGACTCGCCGCCTTTGAGTTCCACGACCTCGGTCACGAATCGAAACGGCGGGCGGTGTGGAAGCGAATCCAGGATGTCCTCGGCGCGACTGGTCATGATCGGCCGTCAGGCGTTGGCTTGTGCGTTGGACTGTTGCTCGACGAATTGTGTCAGCGTGCCCAATGTCGCAAAAATCTCAGGTCCGATCGCATCCGTGGGGATCTTGATGTCGAATTCTCTTTCCACACTCTGGACCAAGAGCAGGGCGTCGAGTGAATCTAGGTCGAGTTCGCCGCCAAAAAGGACGGTGTCTGTTACTAGTTCAAGCTCGGGGCCGAGTTTGAGGTCACGGCGGATGATCCCGACGATGCGTTCGGAGGTGTTAGGGGCGGCTGACATATTCGCTCGCGAAAAGAACCCGGTAGGAGCGGCGCACAGCCGCTCAAAGCCGGTCCACGATCCCGAATCTCCCCCGTTTTGTCAAGACCGGTAGGTATTCGCCGGGCGAACGGGTGAACGCGGGCGAACGAACCCTCGCGCCGCACCGGCTTCGACCGCACGGTGGATCGTCCCTATACTCTGCGGCGGTATGCTAAACCTTAGTCATGTTGGAAAGCGGTACGGCTCGCTTGTGGCCGTCGATGACCTCACCTTTGAGGCGAACCCGGGCGAGATTTTCGGATTTCTCGGTCCCAACGGTGCTGGTAAGACAACCACCATCAGCATGATCGCCGGGCTGCTTCGGCCTGACTCCGGTACGATCCAACTCAACGGCGGTGCGGGTCCGGATCAACCCCACGCGCGGCGCGGCGTTGGTGTGGCACCGCAGGCGTTGGCGCTCTATGAGGAGCTGACGGGGACGGAGAACCTGACTTTTTTTGGGAAGCTCGCCGGGCTTCATGGCACCGTGCTCCGGGAGCGGGTCGCGTGGGCGTTAGATTTCGTGACGCTGAGCGATCGGCAGAAGGACCGCGTCAAGACCTACTCCGGCGGTATGAAACGCCGCCTCAATCTGGCCGTGGCGATTGTTCATGATCCGCCGCTGTTGCTTCTCGATGAGCCGACGGTCGGCGTGGACCCGCAGTCGCGCAACGCGATGTTTGAGAAGATTCTCGAGCTCAAGTCGCGCGGCAAGACGGTGATCTATACGACGCACTACATGGAGGAAGCCGAGCGGCTTTGTGATCGTGTCGGCATCATTGATCGCGGCAAGTTCCTGGCGCTCGATTCGGTAGACAACCTGATCGAGGAATACGGCGGCAAGAGCGTCGTGACGGCGCAGCGTCGTGATGGCGAAGTGCGTATCGAGTCCAGTGATCCGCTCCAAGAGTGTATCAAGCTACAACAAGAGGGCGGTATTCTCTCGTTGCGCGTGGACCGACCGGACTTGGAACGCGTGTTCCTGAATCTCACGGGGAGGGCGCTACGCGACTGATGAGCAAAGAACTACTAGCCTTGGCCGGTAAAGACATTCGGTTGCTGCTGCGCGACAAGGGCGGCGCGTTCGTGACGTTCGTGTTTCCGCTTATCTATTGCGTGTTCTTCGGGCTGATCTTTGCGGTACGCACCGACAGCACACGGGAGATGCAGATTATCGTCGTGGATGAAGATCGGAGCGAGGCGTCGGCCGGGTTCGCCGATCTTCTTGATGCTGCGGCTGAGTTTACGGTGAAACGCACGCAGCGCGCGGCAGCCGTCGATGCCGTGCGCCGGGGAAAAGTTGTCGCCTACGTGGTGCTGACCGACGGATTCGGTGAGGCGATGGGGCACGTGTTGCTTAACGAGCAGCCGCGCATCGAGGTCGGCGTGGACCCGGCGCGCACCGCAGAGGCGGCTATGATTCAGGGCTTGCTGACGAAATACTCTTTCGAATCGATCATGGGCGACTTGGGCGGAGGCGATGGGCTTCGACGCCAAATCCGCGCCGCCACCGAGAAGCTACAAACGGACACCGACACGCCACCGATGGTGCGGCTAGCACTGGGCGTGTTTCTTCCCGAGCTGGAACGGTTCGTGACCGATGTCGAGAAGGCGTCGGAGAACTCCGCCACGGCAGACGGTAGCTCAGCGGGGCAGGTTGGCACGATGGGTGCGTGGCAACCGATCGACATTGCGATGGTTGATGTCTTCCGCAAGCGCACAGGCCCCAAGAATAGTTTCAACATTTCGTTTCCGCAGGGTATTATCTGGGGTGTGCTCGGGTGCTGCGCTTCGTTTGGTACGTCTATGGTGATCGAGCGAACCAGCGGCACGCTGTCGCGTCTGCGCGTCGCTCCGATCGGGCGAACTACGATTCTCGGCGGGAAAGCACTGGCGTGTTTTGGTTCCACGGTTTCCTTGTCCGCCGTGTTGTTTCTTGTGGGGTGGTTGTTTTTCGGCGTCGTGCCGAAATCCATCGCGCACCTGGCCGTGTCGCTGGTGGCGATGGCCACCGCGTTCGTGGGTATCATGATGTTCCTGTCCATCCTCGGTAAGACGGAACGCTCGGTCAGTGGGTTGGGTTGGGCCGTGCTGCTGGGGATGGCCATGCTCGGTGGCGGCATGGTGCCACAGATGTTCATGCCGGCGTGGATGCAGTCGCTTAGCCACGTCAGCCCGGTGCGTTGGGCCATCCTTGCGATGGAGGGTGCGGTGTGGCGTGACTTCTCCACGAGCGAGATGTTGTTGCCGTGGGCCGTGCTCTTTAGTGTGGGTGTCGCGTTCTTTACCGTTGGGGCCAAGGGGTTTTCCTGGCAATCTAAAGGGTAGCAACCTTGACGCATGCGGATCAAGCCGATGGCGCGTCGGGGGCCGATGATACTTCGGGGGAATGCCGCTTTCGTCCCGTCGTGATCGCGCCAACCTACAACAACGCCCCCACGCTTCTGGGTGTGCTTGAGCGGATCGAGCGTGTGGGGGTGCCGTTGATCGTTGTGAACGACGGTGCGACCGACAACACGGCGGCGCTGCTTGACGCTTGGTCCGCGCAGGATCACCCGATCCCTGCCGAGGTGTTGACACTTCCCGAAAACAGGGGCAAGGCCGCCGCCATGCGCGCGGGTTTCTCGCACGCGCGGCAGCTCGGCTACACCCACGCCGTGACGATGGATACGGACGGGCAGCTCTTTCCGGAAGAGATCCCGCAGATGTTAGATGCCGCTTGTGCCGTTCCCGATGCGCTCGTGCTTGGCAGACGTAGTGAGCACACGCCGGGGTTGCCGAAGTCTAATTTGACCGGATGGTACACGTCGTCGCTCGGGCTTTGGTTGGAGACGGGGGTGGTGGTGCGCGATAGTCAGTGCGGGCTTCGCGTCTATCCGTTGCGCCTGTTTGATGCCGTGCGGTGCCGGACGGGGCGGTTTGGATTTGAGGCGGAGATCATCGCGCGGGCGGTGTGGGCCGGCTGCCCGATCGTGGATGTGGGCGTGACGTGCATCTATCCGCCGGGCGAGGAGCGCGTGTCGCATTTCAAGCCGTTTCGTGATGGTGCGAAGGGGGCGTTGATGCATTGGGCGCTCGCGATTCGGCGGCTGATTCCTTGGGGGCATGCGAGGGTTGCGGCTGCAGGGTCTTGAACGGATGCGGCTCGTGTTGAGTTTACGGCGGGCCATAGCTTGCCCCGCAAGATTGAGGGGGCTGCGCTTGATGCGAGCGGCGCAGGGGTTGAGTCGTTTCACCGGGCCGAGGCGCTTCGCGGGTGGGCGTCTTGGCGGCAGTGGCTGAGTCCGCTAGCGTTGTGGCGGCAGGCGCGTTCGAGCCGGCTGGAGCAGTTGTTTGTGGGTGCCGCCGTGGGGCACGGTGCGTTCATGGCCTGCTTGCCGTTTGGCGTGTGGGTGATTGCGGTTGTTGTCTACGGGTCCAAGCGGCTGCACCATAATCTCTTGGCGGCTATGCTTGGTGCCGCTTTGGCTATCGGTCCGGTCGGCAGTGCGGTGGCCAAGGCTTCGATCACGATCGGTTACTTGTTCACGCACTTCGCGCTGCCAGATTTCTCCGAGGCTACGCCGGGCGTGGATGGGCTTGGCACGGTGTTTGGGGCATTTCCCCTGTCGTGGTTGGTCGGCGGCGTGCTTCTTGGCACGGTGCTGCACTGGGTAGCGATCGTTCTCGTGTTCTGGGGGCTACGGTGGGTGCCAACATCTGGCACGAAATCTGACCCGTAATTTGTCACGCAGCACACGTAGGGCGGGCATCGCCCGCCGGGAGCGTTATCGAGATTCGATGGCGGGCAGTGCTGCGGCCAACAGGCGCGCCGGACGCCTGTGTATGAAAACATATTCTCGGTGAAAAAAGGCTGCGCTGAATCAGGCTGCGCTGGCAGTGGTATCCGGCCGGCCCATTTTTCGGAGCCACCGGAAGTGCGAGGCGATGCCGGCCAGGATACTGCCGTGATCGTTGTAGTGAATGCCGTGCCTGACGCACGCTTTTTCCACGATTTTCGAGAGCCGCGGGTAGTGAATGTGGCAGGTTTTCGGGAACAGGTGGTGCTCCACCTGAAAGTTCAGCCCGCCGAGGTACCACGTGATCAACGGGTTGCGACGCGAGAAGTTCACGGTTGTCTGGACTTGATGCACTGCCCATGACGTCGGCATACGGCCGGTCTCGCCGTCGGGAGTGGGGAAGTGCGCTTGCTCCACGACGTGTGCCAATTGGAACACGACGCTGAGCACGACGCCCACGAAACCGGATACGATCGCGTAGAACCCCAGCGCCAGCCAGAACGGGTGAAACCACATCGGTATGGCGAACGCCAGCGTGAAAAACGCGAGCTTGCCGCCCACAAAAATGGCGAGGTCGCGACCCTTGGGGCGTGCGAACTTATGTTGGCCGATCCGACCCAGAGCCAAATCACGGAAGTCATCGAAAAGCTGCCACTTGATCAGTAGCATCGCGTACAACATCCACATGTAGAAATGCTGCAACCGATGGAAACGCATTCGTTTCTGCTCAGGCGAAAAACGGCCGAGGACACCGATGGCGATGTCGTCGTCATGTTCGTCGATGTTCGAGTAGGTGTGGTGCAGCGTGTTGTGTTTGTGGTTCCAGATGTAGGAGCTCCCGCCGGCGAGGTCCAAAGACGAAGCCATGATCCGGTTGATCCAGGGATAGCGCGAATAGGCGCGGTGCCCGCCGTCGTGCTGGATGTTGAAGCCCAGGGCCGCTACGGCAAGCCCGAGCGAGACGGCCAGCGGGATGGCCTGCCACCACGCGGTCGCCGCGAATAGAAGCAAAAGATAGCTGGTGGCCACCCAGGTGATGATAATGGCCGATTTCAGGTAGGTTTGCGGGCAATCGTGCTCCCTGCGCCCGGTCATCTCGAAATATCGAGCCACGCGGGCTTTGACGTCGCGGTAGAACGGGTCATCACCCTGAAACTTGATACGCGGTTGGCTCTGGTCGGCGCTGCCGGAAGCAGCGGACGGAGCCTGAATGTCTACGGTTGCTTGCATCCGGGGGATATTAACCGAACCGAGGCAAGTTGGCCACGAGCCAAGGCCCCATACATGGCCCTAGGACTGTCCCTGTGAGGAATATGTGAGTTGTCCAGTCGCTATGGCAGGTAGGGGTACGTCGGGCTCTGGGCTCTGCCCAACGTCTGGAGTTTGGCCATATTCAGGGACAGAAAAGGCATTCTACTTTTCCTGTTCCGATCGGGGGCGTCCTCTTGGGCGGAGGGATGATTCGAGGCCCAGCTTGGCCGCGGTTCGCTTTTGCCACTTCGGATCTCCCCACGGCGTGCCGCGATTCACACTGGTCCGCAGGGCCTGCACCTCTGCGTCGGCCATCGCGCGGTTGACGGTCTGGCACCAGTTCGGCCCACGTGCAACGGGACCATCGCTCAAAAACTCCGGCGCGTTCTTGCGTGCGCGTTGGCCTTGCCAACGAAGGCTGGACCAAGCCCAATCCTGCGCCCGATCGACCAGCCCTGCCCGCAATGGGTTTCGCTCCACATAACGCAGCACGCTGATCATGTGGGCATCTTGTTGAATCGGAAACGCTTTGAAACGCCCCTGCCACACATGCCCGCTCGAATGATGATGTGCGTGGTATCGTCGCACGTGTGACGTCATCAGCCACTGCATCCATCGGCTCAAGTCGCCGTCATGACGCGGCCAGAGCACGAGGTGAAAGTGGTTGGGCATGAGGCAGTAGCCCGGCACGCGCATCGGCAGCCGCTGGCACGCGGACGCGATCAATTCGACGAACGCCTCGTAGTCGCGCTCCTTGCGAAAGACAGTCGCCCGGGCGTTGCCACGATTGATGACGTGGTAACAAACGCCTCCAACAGATGCCCTATTGGTTCTCGGCATACGCAGTATTCTGCCACAGAAGCCGCCATCCGTCAAGAAAAAATAGAATGTCCCCTTTTCTTCCAGGCGTTGGCTATCCCCAAGGCGCTGAGCATGGATTGGGCTTTGTTTAGTGTTTCCTGGTATTCTTGCGCTGGTTCGGAGTCGGCTACGATTCCTGCGCCGACTTGCGCGTCCACGCGCCAGGTGTTGCCTTCGCCGGGGGTGATGACGAGCGTACGGAGTGCGATGCAGGTGTCCATGTTGCCGCCGAAGTCGATGTAGCCGATCGTGCCGGCGTAGGGGCCGCGGCGGACGGGCTCGACTTCGTCGATGATCTGTAGGGCTCGGATTTTCGGTGCGCCGCTGACGGTGCCGACGGGCAGCACGGTGCGGATCGCGTCGAACGCGGTCTTGCCCGGTGCTAGCGTGCCGGTCAGGCTGCTACAGATGTGCATCACGTGGCTGTAGCGCTCGATCGACATGAGGTCGTCCACGGTCACGCTGCCGGGTTCGCAGATGCGTCCCAGGTCATTCCTGCCCAGGTCCACGAGCATGACGTGTTCGGCCCGTTCTTTCGGGTCGGCCAGCAGCTCTGCTTCCAGTCCGCGGTCTTCGGTTTCGGTTCGACCTCGCCGGCGCGTGCCGGCCAGCGGACGCGCGGTGACGGTGTCGCCTTCGATCCGGCAGAGGATTTCCGGGGAAGCGCCGACCAGCGTGACGCTCGGCGATTTCACGTAAAACATAAATGGCGAGGGATTCACGACGCGCATCGCGCGGTAGACGTCGAACGGCGCTGCGGTCGTGGTGGACTTGAGCCGCTGCGAGATCACGACCTGGAAGATGTCGCCAGCTCGGATGTACTGCTTGCAGCGATCGACCGACTGCTCGAACTCATGTTGCGACATGCTACTCTCGTAGCTGACCGATCCGGTGTCTTCTGGTACGAGCGGTTTGATCGGCTTCGGTTTGATGTCGGAGAGTTTGTTGACGATCGCCGCGATTCGGCTTGCGGCATCATCGTAGGCGGCCGTGAGGTCCGCGCCACCGCCGACGTGGGCGTGGGCGACCACGATGACGAGCTTTCGCACATGATCGAAGATGACCATCTCGTCGTAAATCCCGAAGGCGAGGTCGGGGATGTTTCGATCATCCGGGGGTGGCTGGTCGAGCTTCTCGAAGTGGCGGGCGATGTCGTACCCGGCGTAACCCACCGCACCGCCCAGGAACCGGGGCAGGCCCACGGCGTGCTTGGCTTCGTAGGTGGCCAGCATTGATTCCAGCGTGGTCAGCGGATCGACACCGGTGATTGCCTTTTCTTCGCCGGATTCGATGACGGTGGTTTTGTCATCCTTGGCCTCGATTGTGGCGATGGGGTTCGCGCCGAGGAAGGAATACCGGGCGATTTTCTCCCCGCCGACGACGCTTTCGAGAAGAAACGCGTGCTCGGCGTCGCCTGAGAGCCGTTCAAAGGCGGACACCGGCGTAAGCTGATCGCTCAGAAGGCTGGCGTAGACCGGGACGGCACTGGCGTTTTTGGCAAGGTTGGTGAAAGCTGTTCGATGGGGTTCAAGGTGTAGCATAAATCGATCCTAGGAATCTGGGGCGTGCGGGTCAATGGTCGGACCGGTCCCCTGCGGGTACAATGTTGTGGACGCGGAAAGTCTTGCACCATTCCATGAGTGTTCTTGTGCGCGTCCGAGGCGGGAGTAGTTCTGATGTTGACGGTGTCCCAATGTTTACGGTGACGGTGACGGCCACGTTTTCGGCCACCCACCGCGTGAAAATGCCCGACGGCTCGCTGGAGCCGCTGCATGGCCATGATTGGGTCATTCGTGCTGGTTTTTCGCGTGAGGCGTTGGATGACCGGGGGATGGTCGTCGATTTTTGTCAGGCCGAATCAGCACTGAGAACGGTGGTTGCACCGTGGCAACACGGCAATCTCAACGATTTCCCTGAGTTCGTAGAAGTGGCGCCGACCGCGGAAATCGTGGCTCAGCGCGTCTTTAGGGCGCTTGGGGCGATGGGTTTCCCCGAGCTTTGCCGGGTGGAGGTTGTGGAGGCACCGGGTTGTGTCGCGGTTTTTCAGGCGTAAAGTTGGTTTGCCCAGTTTGACGATGAAAAGGGCGGTTTCTAAAATAGATTAGGTCTTTGATTGGACCCCGAAGGGACTAATAAGACTGTAGGCGATAGTTTCATGAGCACCGTTTGTCAGATCTGTATGGAAGCCAAGGCCACTGTCCATATTTCGGACATGGCCCCAACGAAGCGTGATCGTCACCTTTGTGAGGATTGCGCTGAGCGCGAGGGGATTATCGTCAAGAGCCACCACACGACCAACGAGATTCTTCAGCAGTTTATCAAGCAGAAGGTCGGGCTTGTGACGGGTGATGAATTCAAGTGCGATGGCTGCGGCATGACCTTCCGTGATTTTCAGAGCAAGGGGCAGCTTGGTTGCCCGCAGTGCTACGAATCGCTTTCTCCGATGCTGCTGCCGCTGATCGAGCGCGCTCACGAGGGGCATACGAGCCATGTGGGCAAGGCACCGATGACGGCCGAGCCTACGGTCCGACGGCAGGTGGGGCTCGTGCGGCTCCGACGTGAGCTTCAAGACGCCCTTGAGGGTGAGAACTACGAACAGGCCGCCCGCGTGCGCGATGAAATCGAGGCGTTGGAATCCCAGTGACCATCGATGATTTGACAGGGAAGACCGGAGAGTGGCTTCGCGGCGAAGGGGCTATGTCGGACGTCGTGCTTTCGTCGCGGATTCGTCTGGCACGCAACTTGGCCGACCGGCCTTTTCTGGCCAGTGCGAGCCAGACCGAGCGCACGGAAATCTACCGTACGCTTGTCGATGAGATCACGCAGACGCCGACCGGTGCCGATGCGATGGTGGTCGATGTCGATGACCTCGACACGGTTGACCGCGGGATTCTCGTGGAGCGGCATCTAATCAGCCATCAACACGCCTGCGGCGAGGGTTCGCGCGGTGTGACTATCTCCCCGGATGAAACGCAATCGCTCATGATTAACGAGGAGGATCATCTTCGTATTCAGGGGTTGCGCAGCGGGCTACAGCTTGAGGCGATTTGGGATGATATCAACGCGGTGGATGACGCGGTGTCTTCGCGTTTGGCTATCGCTTTTGATCAAGACCTGGGGTACCTCACGGCCTGCCCGACGAACGTGGGCACGGGGATTCGCGTCTCCGTCATGCTGCACCTGCCCGGTTTGAAGTACACGAAGGAGATCGAGCGTATGGCCCGGGCGGCGCGTGACATGCGTCTGGCGGTGCGCGGTTTGTTTGGTGAGGGTACGGATGCCGTTGGTGATTTTTATCAGATATCCAACCAGACGACGCTCGGGAAGTCGGAGTCGGCCATCCGCGAGGCATTTTCGAATCGGATCATCCCGAAGATCGTAGCGTATGAACGGCAAGCGCGGGAAACGCTGATCAAGAAGCGAACCGTCAAGTTGGACGATCGGATCTGGCGTGCGTATGGCGTGCTGTCGAACGCGCGGCGCATCAGCGGCGACGAAACGCAGTCACTGCTCTCACCGCTTCGTATGGGGATCCACCTGGGTCGGTTTGACCGCTTCGGTATTGCCGCATTGAACGAGATGTTTTTGTATTCGCAGCCGGCCCACCTCCAGCGGCTGCACGGTAAGTCCCTCGAAGGTCAAGAGCGTGCCATCGCCCGGGCCGACTACCTGCGGGAACGCATTGGCGCGGCTACGTGATTGAGCCGGTGCCGCGTTCGTTTTCATGGGCATTCCATTTCGTGTTGGGTCTTGCGGATCGAGTCTTGTGTTGTGGACTGGCGGCGCGGTCTGTCCCGAACTCGATTTTGATGACTCCTTGAGAGAGAGGTTGGAGCGAACGTGGTTACGCCGAGCCTCAGTCCAGTCAAAGCCCACATCGGCGGCACCGATTTGGTGAACGATCAAGCCGGGGGCTATCGGAAATGGGCGATGGTGTTGTTGGTGGTGCTCGCCTTGGCGGCTTCGCTTCGGATTTATGGTTTGGGGGAGCCATGTTTCTGGCTTGACGAGCTGCACTCGCAGACCAACGCCGCAGGACGTCGTGCGGAGTTTGAAGCACTATCTCCCGGTGTCGTTTTCCCACTCACGACCGGCAGCACGAAGTTGACTGAGCAGAGCACATGGTCTTACGTGTGGCGGGGCATGTCGGTCGATAGCCACCCGCCGCTCTATTTCCTGTTGTTGAATTCGTGGCGCCGCATGGTTGGGGATGGCGCGTTTGCGGTGCGGTTGCTGCCGGTGTTTTTCTCGATTCTTTCGCTCATTCCCGCCGCATTGATTTTTCGTGAGTTTGGTCGTCCTGGTGCGGGTGTCGCTGTGGCGGGTTTGTTGGCCGTCACGTTTGGACATATCCGGTACGCTCAGGAAAACCGCCCGTACAGTCTGGCCATCTTGTTCGTTTGCCTGAGCTATTGGATGTTCGTCAAGATGCTCGTCGGCTGGGACGGACTGACGAAGCGTGCTCGG
>JAJRSR010000084.1 GCA_024278695.1 Planctomycetota bacterium
ATCCTGAAGCAACTGGGACTCACTAATCCCGGCCGGGATGTTGAGGTCCGTCTTGAGCCGTAGTTTCGGTGGGATCGGTGCGAACAAATCGTCGATGGTGTTGGCTTCGAGCGCGCCGAGCATGTGCGCGACGTCCGGCTTGGTTAGTTGGGTAAATCTCATGGTTTTGTTGTTTATCTTAAGACCGGTGACATTTTCCAATTAGTCGCCGCTTTTCATGTAGTCCACTTTGAAAACTTTGGTTTCAATGGGTCGCACGTATTCGGTCCAGTGCGACGTAGCGTCTCGGCTGTTGTCGATGGCGCTGTAGAACATGTTGAGTTTTGCATCGAGATTGTCGAGGTAGTGAATCGCGATAGCCTCCGGTATGGCCGGAAGCTTCGGGCTGCCGAACTCATATTGCCCATGATGGCTAAGGATGATGTGCTGTAACGCCCAGCGCAAGTCTTTGGGGAACGGCTTGCCGCTTCGCTCGGCCGCGGCGTCGGCATACTTCTCGATCCACATCGTCGCCAAGGCGATATGCCCTACGAGCTGACCCTGGTCCGAGTAGCCGATGGCCGTCTCGTAGGTGAGCTCCTTCGCTTTGCCGATGTCGTGCAGGAACAGCCCGGTCAGCACGAGATCAAGGTTCAGCCGTTCGTAAAGCGGCACCACCTTGAGCGCGAGCTCGAGCAGCGCCAGCGTGTGCTCCATGAGCCCGCCGATATACGCATGGTGCAACACCGCAGCAGCCGGGGCCGTGCGAAAACCGCTCATCAGCTCTTCATCAGCCAGGAACTCCGCGAGCAACGCCTTGAGGTGCGGGTGCTTCACGCCGGAGAGGATTTCCGTCACGCGTGCCCACCGCGCTTCAGCGTCACCTTCCGCCTTCGGAAGGAAATCACCAAGGTCGAACGAGCCCGCCTCGGCCGGCATGATCCCGTCGATGATGAACTGTAGGTTCCCCTTGTAACTTTCCACGCGACCCTTGAACCGCAGCACGCCGCCCTCGGGCATATCGCGGTACATTTCCTCAGTCGCCTGCCAGGCGCGAGCCACCATCTGCCCGGACCGGTCCACCAACACGGCGTGGATATAGAGGCCGCCTTGGGTTGTGGTGCGTAGGTCTTTCGAGCGGATCAGGAACGCGTCGTTCTCAATCCGGTCACCGGCGCGAAGTTCATTAACAAAACGGTGCGTCACCGAAATCTCCTGTGCGTTTGCCGGCGAACATCCCAAGGCACGGCTTATCTTAAGGAACATGTCATCGGGCGGCCAGATACGGTCATCCAGTATACCGTCAACATGGGGTGCCTGGATCGTATCGTTTCCGCTCGCCGAATTCACGGCAAGCGAGGCCGCGTAGCATAGCCGAACACGCCGTTTTCGGCAACCGTGTGTCAAGCGTTGGCGACCCGGTCACGACCGCGTCACCTCACGAAACCCCGCGTTTTGACGGTGGCTCGCGGGCAGATACAATCACCCTCCGAGGCCCGTGGTCTATCCCGCAAACTGTTCTATCACCAAAGAGGGAAAACGTGAACAATCAAACGCGTGGACGGTTGAGCCTGTCGATGCTTCTCATCATGGCTACGGTTTTGATGGCCGGTGGCACCAAGAACGGTCGGGCCGAAACCAAGACAAGCCCCAAGGGCAAGGAACCCAGCACCATGAGCCAGACCGCAACACACAAGCACACCAACAGCCTGGCCAAGTCCACCAGCCCCTACCTGTTGCAGCACGCCCACAACCCGGTGGACTGGTTCGAGTGGGGAGACGAGGCACTCGCGAAGGCGAAAAAGGAAGGCAAGCCGATCTTCCTAAGCATCGGTTATGCGGCGTGTCACTGGTGTCATGTGATGGAGCATGAGAGTTTCGAGCACGAAGACGTGGCCAGCATCCTGAACGAGCACTTCGTGGCCATCAAGGTTGACCGGGAAGAACGCCCGGACATCGACGAAATCTACATGGCCTACACCACCTCGACGACCGGACGCGGCGGCTGGCCGATGAGCGTGTTTCTCATGCCCGACGGCACGCCGTTTTTTGCGGGCACCTATTTCCCCAAGGCGAACTTCATGTCGCTGCTCGGTCAGATCGCCCACACGTGGGAAAACGATCGCGAGCAACTGCTATCCCGCTCACGCAGTGCCGAGGCGTTTTTCAGCCGTTGGGCGAGCGGTCCGGCACCGGCCGAGGGCGTGATCCCCAAAAACATCGTGGACAACACGGCCGTCACCATGGCGCGGTATTTTGACAAGAACGCCGGCGGTACCAGCGGCGGTTCAAACAAGTTTCCGCCGAGCATGGCTATGGACCTCATGCTGCGCGTTCACCATCGTATCAACGACGCGAATCTTTTCGACGCGGTGGACCTCACCTTGGACAATATGGCCCGTGGCGGCATCTATGACCATCTCGGCGGTGGGATCTGTCGGTACAGCACGGACAAGGAATGGCTTGTGCCGCACTTCGAAAAAATGTTGTACGACCAGGGGATGGTCAGTGCGATTTTTCTTGACGCGTTTCAAGTGACGAAGAACCCGCAATACAGCTACACCGCCGCTGATATTTTCGACTACGTGATGGCGGACTTGCAGTCACCCCTCGGCGGTTTCTATTCCAGCCGCGACGCCGACAGTGACGGCATGGAGGGCAAGTTTTACATCTGGACTGTGCCCGAGGTCGAGCAAGTCCTTGGCAAGGAGGACGGTCAACTCTTCTGCAAGTATTATGATGTCACCCCGCGCGGCAACTGGTTTGAGAGCCGCGGTCATGCGCCGGCGGGTGCCAAGAACATCCTGCATATCACCAGACCCGCAAGCACCTTTGCCAAGCTGAACAAACTCACTCCGGAGGCGTTCCAGGAAAAGCTAACACTTTGGCGTAGCAAGCTGCTGGCCGTGCGATCCAAACGGGTGGCACCTGGTCTTGATGATAAGGTGCTGACCGGATGGAACGGGCTGATGATCTCGGCGATGGCCAAGGGCGCGCGCGTGTTGAACGAGCCACGCTACGCCGAAGCCGCAGCCAAGGCCGCGACTTTTGTCTTGGATAACCTCCGCACGCCGGACGGCCGCTTGCTTCGCAGCTATCGCGAAGGCAAGTCGCACCTGACGGGTTACCTTAGCGATTACTCGTTCTTTATCGACGGGTTGCTCAACCTTTACGAAGCGACGTTTGACACGCGCTGGCTGGAGGAGGCGGTCAAGCTCACGGACCTGTCTATCAAGTATTACGAGGATCAGGAAGGCGGTGCGTTTTTCTACACCGCATCAGACGGCGAAAAACTCCTCGCGCGGTCAAAGAACAAGCGAGACGGGGCCATCCCCTCGGGCAACTCGGTCCATGCGATGAACCTGCTCCGGCTGGGGATCATGATGGATCGAAAGGACTACCGCGAATCGGCCGAGCTGTTGTTCCGGGCGTTTGCGCCGGAGGTCGCCAATTCACCGGGGGCTTACGAGCGGCTCTGTTGCGCCGCGGATTTCTACCATGACCGTGTCAAGGAAATCGCCATCATCGGCGACCCCAAGCTGCCGGCCACCCGGGCGCTGTTGCGGGAGGTGGACGGACGCTATCTGCCCAACAAAGTGCTCGCGCTGTCGCCGACGAACGTGTCCGAATCACCCGTCGCCTTGCTCTCACGCAAGACGATGCGCGGCGGCAAGCCGACGGCCTATCTATGCGAGAACTACCTGTGCAAGGAGCCGGTGACGGACCCGGCCGCCCTCGGAAAACTACTCGACGCGAAGAACTAATGTGTCGCTGCGAATCGGGCGTTTCTTCCTCCGTCTGCTGTCGTCGCGGGTTAGAACTTTGGTATGCCTGTAGACCAAGACAAGCACGAGACGCCTGAGCCGAGCCCAACCCGAATCCGTGGCTACGACCTCGCCCGCGCTGTTGCGATCCTGGGCATGTTCATCGTTAATTACATCGTCGTGCTCGAAGCCGGTCAGTCTGGTCCACGGTGGCTCGTTTGGCTTGCCAGTTTGCTTCAAGGTCGTGCCGCGGC
>JAJRSR010000085.1 GCA_024278695.1 Planctomycetota bacterium
ACGTATAAATCCGTGCGTCACCACCACAACGCGGAGATGATGCTGCACGACTCAAGCTACATGGACCCGCCGAACAGCAACTTCCATCGCTCTTGCGAACGTATGGGTGACATCGTTCGCAAGCACATGAAGATTTTCACGATCGAAACCACGCTCAACAGCGACACGTTTCACCGGTCACTCGGGTTTCTTCAGAAGCGCGAGGACGATTGGAACCTGATCGATAACGTGGGCTTTGCGGCGAGCAGCATCGGGCTGAAACTGTTGCCGGGGTCGCTGCGTCGCAAGGCGTATAACGCGCTGCCCGCGCCCTACGGGCTGACCGGTGTCCACGCGGGCGATACCGAGGCCGTCCACGCGAAGACGCTGAAGAACGTTCACCGTCAACACCTGGTGGCTCTTGATGAACCGGCCGACATTGTGATTCTGGGGTTGCCTTCGATCGGGCCGTACAATGTGGCGTCGATTCTTAACCCGATCCTTGTGCAGTGCCTTGCGCTGGGGTACTTCTTCAACTTCTACCGCAACCGCCCTTATTTGAAAAAGGGCGGGGTGATGATCTTGCTGCACCCGATCGAAAACAAGTTCAACATGACGCACCATCCGTCTTACTACGATTTCTGGAACGATCTGATCCCGCAGACGCGCGACCCACATGAACTCGGGCACCGCTTCGAGAAATCTTATGCCGAGAACGAACGGTACATCGACCTTTACCGAAACTCCTACGCGTACCACGGCGTGCATCCGTTTTATATGTGGTATTGGGGTGCGCACGGGGCGGCCCACGTCGGCAAGGTGATCTCCGTCAAGCCCGACAGCACGCTCGCGGCGAACCGCCTCGGTTACGACATCGCGCCGACGGTTGACTCGGCTATTGGCATGGCGAAAGATGTCTCCGGCCAGGATGCAAAGCTGATGTACTTCCACTGTCCGCCCGTGTTCATGTGTGATCTACCGGCATAGCGACTCATGGAAGCCAAAGAGAACATTCTCATCATCGCCAACCCGACTTCCGGAAAGAATCGGAATTCGCGTCCGACCGAGGCGATCGCCGACAACCTGAAGCGGCGCGGGCTTGATGTCACCGTTCGGCTTACGAAAAGCGCCGGCGACGCCGAGCGCATTGCCACGGAAGCCCTTCAGCAAGACATCGGTCCGCCCACCTGTCTGGTACCCTGCGGCGGTGATGGCACAATCCAGCAGGTTTCGGACGCACTGGCCAACGCGCGGGAGCGGCTGGGCGAACACTGCCCCGCGATGGCACTCGCACCAGCCGGCCGGTGTAATGATTTCGCCCGGGCGCTGGGTATCACCGTGGACCCGGACTTTATCGCGTCGGTCATTGCCGAAGGCGTAGACACGCCGATCGACCTCGGCAGAATCAACGGGCGATATTATTGCACGATTGTCACCGTCGGGATTGATGCGGAAATCTCTCGATTTGTCGACGGCATGAAAATGCCACTGACTGGCACTCTCGCCTACCTCTACGGCGCGGCCCGCGTGCTGCTCGGCTACACCCCGCGAACGCTTTCCATCAAGGGTGACTTCGGAACGGTCGAAGGTCCGGTGCTGCTGGCGTGCAGCGCGAACACGCCATCTTACGGCGGGGCCGTGCCCATCGCACCGAACGCCGATCCGACAGACGGCAAACTGGACCTGTGCGTCATCAAACACACCTCCATGTGGAAGGCGTTTCGGCTGATACCAGCCGTGCTTCGCGGGCACCACACAACGCGACCGGCCGTCACCTATGTACAAACTACCAGCGTCGCCATCGATGCGCCGGAGCCGCTTGAACTTTGGGCAGACGGCGAGCCGATCGGCACCACACCCGCGACGATCGAAATCGTCCCCAAAGCTATCCGCATACGCCTACCGAAGTAGCTGTAGTTCTTTGAACAAAAATGAACGCCTCAGAAACTCGCGGTAACCTCCGGCATCACCGGTGTACGGTTGGATGCGATCTCGGGCACCTGCCAGACGTGCATCTCGGCTTGTTTGAGGACCGTGCCGATCTCCCGCGCGGGGACGCCCACCACCGTAGTCATAGCGCCAACGTCACGAATCACGACCGCGCCGGCACCGATGATCGACTCGCGACCAATGCGCAGGCTCTGGGTAACCGTTGCGCCAATTCCGACGAACGCGCCGGATTCTACCGTAACACGACCCGCGATCCTTGCGCCGGGGCAGATGTGGGTGGCCTTCCCAACGGTCGATTCATGATCGACAATGCAACCGGTGTTCAAGATCACCGAGTCACCGATCTGGCAATGGGCACACACCAACGACCCGGCCGCGATGACGATGTTTCGACCGAGGATCACATTCTGAGCTAGGTTCGCCGACGGGTGAACAGCATTCACGAGACGCAAGCCGGCCCGCTCCAGATCACCGGCCAGGGCGGATCGGGTACCGTTATGACCAACCGCGACGATCCCACATTCAATGCCGAAGGCCGACCGCAGCGCGGGGAGCTCGTCCGGGTGCCCCAACACCTTGATCCCGTCGATACGGCGTCCGACGAGCTCCCGGTCGGAATCCACAAATCCCACGACCTGGCAACCGCCGGCATTTCTGAGAATATCCAAGACCACACGGCCATGCCCGCCACAACCGGCTATGATGCAACGGCTCGTTTCGGATCGCTTCGGGCTAAATGCCATGAGATACTCTGCTCCTGCGTGGGTAGTGTATAATTAGGCGCTTTATCGGACAGTTGAGTCGGCGACTGGACCATAATCGCGGCGGCTAGGCCGAATACCCCGCTGGGATTGTGGTCAACAGCGGCAAAGTGACGTGGTTGGACATGCCGATTGAGCTAGTAGGGAAAACGCGCCAGTCCGATGACGGCCGTGTCCGCGCGAAAAACACGCTAACGCCTGATTTCACATGAACTTAGACAACACCCAAGGGAATACAACGGCGAATAAGATTCTCACCGTGCCGTTTGCGCTGGCCGTCCTGTTATTAGGCTCTGCGGCGATCTTGGCCGGACCGATTGCCTCGCGGATGGATTTTCGGCACGGCAAGAAGGCGATCCCCTTGGTCGCCCGGCTCACGGAGCTGAATGCCAACGCGCTGTACCCCTACGTGCTGAGAAGCGAGAGCAAGCTGGAGCAGGCCTTCGTCGAGGCACTGGGCACGGATGAATACATCCAGTGGCGGCTCGAAGATACGAGCGTCAGCCCGAACGATCCGTTGCGGTTCGTGAATCTGTTTGTGACGTATTACTCCGGGGGGGCCAACCTGGTCCCACACACGCCGGATGTATGCTATCTGGGCAACGGCTATAATCCCTCGCAGGCGCATGAGAACATCGGGCTTGGCGTGCCGTCGCTGTCGGCAAAGACACCGGAAGTACCGGTTCGTGTCTGTTCCTTTGTGAAAACGGCGATTTTCAACAGCCGCGAGACAACGGTGGTCTACACGTTCTATTGCAACGGAGCGTTCGTGGCGACGCGAACCGGGGTACGCATCTTGATCAACGACCCGGCGTCCGAGCACGCGTACTTCTCGAAGATTGAGGTCAGCTTTCCAGGGGGAAGAAACGCCCCAGCGGCGGATCGCGCGACGACGATCGAAGGTGCCCGTCGCGTTTTTGATAAGGTATTGCCCCTACTGCTCCGGGACCATTTTCCGGATTTCGAGGCGGCTGAAGCTGCCCGCAAGAGCTCGTGACGAAACACCAAGGCGCACGACGGCAGGCTCGCCGAAGGCGTCATGCTTAAACGGATACAGTCTCCATGGCCAAGAAACGCTTGAACAAAAACGTGGTCGTTGGTCTCACGTTGTTCGGGTTCCTCGTGATGATCGTGTTGTCGGTCGTCATGCTGAGCCAGTTACGGAAACGCGATCCTAAGTACTTCGTCGATCTGGCTGAGCAATCAGTAGCCAGCGAACACTGGGAACAGGCGGCGCTGTTCTATAGGGAGGCGTGGCGGCGCAGCGAAGATGCCGCGCATCTCGTACGGCTTGGCGATGCCCTGCTGGAACTGGGCAATGTGCCACAGACACTCGAAGCATGGCAGCAAGCATTGTTGGCTCAGCCTGATCTTCTCGACGCGCACCGCGCCCAACTGGAAGTGCTGCTGGAATTGGCGGAGCTCAACATGCGCGCCGAGCCGTGGAAACTCGTGCGCGACGCGGCCGAAAACATGCGGGATGTGTCGGCCGGTGTTTCTGAACCGGACAAAGCCTACGCGATGTACGCCTTGGGGATGTCGTTGCTTCACCTATCGAGTGTTGATCCCGCTTACCGGCCGAAGGGCTTTGAAGCCATCGAGCAGGCCGTCGCGCTCGATCCGGAAACGGTCAGCTACGCCATCGACCTCGCCGAACAGTACGTGCAACGTGATCGTCGCGATGACGCCAAGGCGCTGCTCGACGACTTGCTATCGAAACACACGAACCCCGGAGACGCCAGTTCGCGCGTGCTGGCGGCCTACGCCATGTTCCAGGCCAACCAGGGTGAAACAGACGCAGCCCGCACCTATTTCGAAAAGGCGCTCGCGTTCGCTACCGACGCACCGGATGCCTTGTTCGAAGCCGAGCTCGCCTTCAGCGCGTTTCAGATCGATCAATGGGCCAAGGCGAGACAGGCGGATGCCGATGATGCCGTCGTCGCGAAGCACTTTGAACAAGCCGAAGCGCTGCTTAGACAATCAATCGAACAAAGCCCCGACCGGTATGAACCCTACCTGCAACTGGCCACGCTGTATAAAACAGCTCAACGCTATTCTGATGCGGTCGATGCTTGCGAACTGCGACTCGATCGGGGGCTGTCGCGACGCGGCGTGCGGGCCAGTCGCAACCGGCACCACACCTTCATCCTGATGATGCTAGCCTCAGAGAGCAGCGTCGCCGAGTCCATCGACGCTCAGAAGGAAGAACGATTCGAAGATCGTGAAACGTGGCTGAAACGAGCGGAGCAATTCCTGGCCGATGCACGCGGCGAGTCGGCCGAACACCCACGCGTGCGTGCGCAAGCCGGTCAGATCAAAGTGGCGCGCGGGGAATATCGCGCCGCATTGGAAGACCTTCGCGCGGCCGACGAAGCGTACCGGGGTTTCAGCGTAACGGATTGGTCCAACAAGCTGCTGCTCGCCCGAGTTCACCTTCGTCTTGGAGAAGCCGGGTCCGCGCGCCGCGTCATCGAGAACGTCCTGCCGGAAGCGCGGGCCACGCGTGCTCGGGATGTGTCGCTCTGGTTGATCTATGCGCAGGCGCTGATCGAAACCGATGATCTTGAGCGCGCCCGTGCTCTGACCGAGGGAATCCTACGGAGCAACCCAGACCACGAGCGGGCCAGACAA
Source organism: Planctomycetota bacterium (assembly GCA_024278695.1). Lineage (GTDB taxonomy): Bacteria > Planctomycetota > Phycisphaerae > UBA1845 > UBA1845 > JAJRSP01. The sequence goes on from JAJRSR010000085.1 coordinate 5,322, forward strand.
GTGATGGCCGCGATCCACGAACGGCAGGGTGACCCGGCCGGTGCGGGAGCCTTCATCGCCGGTGGTTCCGGTGACAACGCGTTGCAGACGATTCTCGAGGCGCGCAAACTCGCCATGGAAGGCGACATGACCGGCGCGATCGCCATCTTGATGCAGGCGTTAAAAAACGACCCCGCCAACGTACCGCTCGTGTCGGCCACGGTGACGGAATTGATCAACCGCGACCGAGTCGGCGAGGCCAAGGACCTTGTAGATCGTGCGATGGTGGTAGATCCTACGAACACCGATCTGAAAAAAATCGCGATCTATGTCGCACCCGATCTGTCCAAGGAAGATCGCGACGCGGCGCTTCAACAGCAGCTTGAGTCCGAGCCGGACGGATTCCGACGCAACCTCGACCTGACTGCTTTTTTCATGCAACGCGAGCAGTTCCAAGAAGCGCTCGACGCCATCACTGAAGCCGAGAAACTGTTTCTTTCCAAAGACACGCCCTCCGCCAAGAAGGCGAACGTGGGTCAGTATCGAGCCTTGCTGCGTTTGAAGATGCGTTTGGCCGGACAACTGGATGACGATCAGGCTATGATGGCATCGCGCGATGCCGCAGCGACGCACAACGTAGACGGAAGCGGTGGCAAATCCATCCTCGGTCTGTTCCACATGATCCGGAACGAACACGACCTAGCCATCCAAGCGTTTCGGGCAGCCGTCATGCGGCAGCCGAGCGACGCTTGGTCATTCACGCTGCTAGGGCAGAACCTGTATCAAACGGGACGCCTCGACGAAGCCGGCAGCGCTTTCGAGAATGCCACCCGTATCAGCGTCAAGAACGGGTTGGCCTACAAAGGGCTGGCGATCATCGCGCACGACCTGGGCAACACCGACGCCTTCGAGCGTCACTTCCGCACTTGTGAACGGCTGATCCCCACCGACGCCTGGGTACAAGCCGTGACCACAGACCGGCAGGAGCAGGCCAATCCCGCCGCCGCGATCGAACGGCGCGAGGCAACGCTTGCGGAAAACCCGAACGACACCGCCAACGTCAAACGGCTGGCGTATCTGTGTGAAACCACCGGCGATATTGAGCGTGCCGACCGTTACTATGAGCAACTCCTGCGCCTTGCACCTGATGATAACGTCGTTGCCACGGTGACGGCCGCCTACTACCGCCGGACCAACCGGTCACCGACTGCACTGGTGACGCTACAAGCCTTCGCCAACACACGCACACCGGGAGAAGACAAGGCGAAAGCGTTGTTACAGGTGGCCGCCCATCATCTGAATCTTAATGAACTCGATCTTGCGGAGCAGGCGATGCTCGCTGCGGCGAAAGAAAATGAATCGTTGGACGTTACGCTGGCGCTGGCGGACTTTTACATGCAATCCACGATTGAGCCGAAAAAAGCGATGCCGTGGCTGGACAAAGCCGCAACGCAGGCGCTGGCTTCTGCCCCAGGGAAACTGTCGCGTGTGTTGCAGGCACGAATCCAATGCCGGCTAAGCCGCAGTATCAACGACACGGCCGGTGCACAGAAAGACGTGGATCTTCTTCAGTCACGGTTTCCGGACGACGCCGCAAGGCTCCTCTGGCAGAGTGAAGTGTACGCCCAATCCGGGCGGCTCACCGATGCCATCAAGGTGCTGACCGACTATCTGGCGCAGCGTCCGAATCACGTAGAGGCGCTGTACCGGCGAGCGCGACACCACATCGCTCAGGGGCACATCAACAGCGCCCTCGGAGATTTGCAGGCCATCAAACAACTCGACCCGCTGGCGCTTGACCTGAAGCCGAGACTGCTTCTCGCTAGCCTGCTTCGCCGTGTGGACCGAAACGATGACGGCCTGCTTGAACTGGAATCCCTTGCCAGGGACGCGCCGGACTCGGCCTTGGCGATGCAGGCGCTGGTCGATGGCTACATCATCGCGGGTCGCACCGCCCGGGCGGATCAGCTCGTCACCGCTCAGATCAACCGGGGTGGTGACGCACCCGACCCACGTTGGTTCATGTTGCGCGGACGACTATCGCAGACGCTTGGCGAATACGATAAGGCACTGGCCGACTTCCGCAGGGGCACCGAGGCGCAAGGTTTGGACACGACAAGCCTTGCGATCATCCTTGATACGTTCTTGTTCGCCAAGCAATACGACGAAGGTATTGACTATTACAACCAATGTGCCGATTCGCTTCGAGAAACGCTGCCGATCATGACGCGCAGCGCCACGCTGCTTGTGCAAGCCGGCAAGCTCCAAGCTGGCGCGGAGCGATTTCGCAAAGCCATGAAGCTTGTCGCGAAACAGCCGTCTTCCGGGATGACGGATGTAACAATCGCACTGCAGCGCAGCTATCCGGATGAGGCCGCGATGACAAGCGCCATGCAGTGGTTCACCGGCAGCGCCCGGCAGGGCGAATTGGGATGGGCCGATGCGCGACTGCGCACGCGCTTGCTCCGGCTGGCCGCCCGGCTCAACGACAGCCAGCGCAAAGAACGTCTGGATCAAGCCGCCGAAGAACTCAGCAAGCTGTTCGCCCATACCGCTGACGACACCAACCGCGCCCTGATCCTGCATGACAAGGGCGAGGTTCTTGAAGCGACAAAACGCCATGCCGAGGCGCGTCAGGCGTACGAAGAAGCCTTAAACTACGGCGAGAACTGGTCCACGCTCAACAACTTGGCCTATCTGCTTTCCGACACGCTACACGAAAACGCCACCGCGCTGCCCTATGCGAAACGGGCGGCCGCCCTCACTGATGACCCCAACGTGCTGGACACGCTCGGATGGATTTACGTCGGGCTTGGCGACTACACAACGGCGATCGCCGAGCTAAGCCGTTCGCTCCGGTTTGACCCGGACGGCGCTCTGACGCAAACTCACCTCGGCGAGGCCTACCGCCGCGACGGTCAGTTCACCGAAGCGCGAGACACGTTGCGGGGCGCGATCGATCTGGCCCGCCGGCAAGGCAGAGATGATTTGGTCTCTGACGCAGAAGCATCGCTGGCTCGTGTCGAGGCGGGCGATCGTACGCCGTGACCATGACCGAGGATGCTAGCAAAACCCCTGGCGACGTGAAGCCAGTACGGAGACAAACGAAACGCCGATGATCTGGCTTCTTCTTGCCGCCCTCATTATCTGCTCGGGGTGCGTTTCCGCGTCGGAAACCGCACTGTTCTCCTTGTCGCGCCAGACACTTTCCGAGTTTCGCCAATCCAAAAACGTGCTTCACCGCCGCGCCGCACGGCTCATGCTCGCACCGCGCGGCGTGTTGATGAGCGTGCTGATATGCAACACCGGTATCAATGTCGCGATCTTCTCGATTTCGTTTCTTGCCTCCCGTGGCGGGGGTGACCGGAATCCGGCTTGGACGGCCGCCGTCGGCATTGCCACGCTGCTTGCGGTGATCGTCCTCGGCGAAATGCTTCCCAAGGCGATCGCATTGAGCAATGCCAAGCTGGTGGCACCGGCAGCCGGTGCGCTGATCTCGACAATGCACGCAATCCTGGCACCACTTCGCATTGTCTTGGCCTTTCTCATCGTAGAACCGATCACACGACTGGTCTCCCCCGCGCGACGTCAACCGGACGAGATCACGACGGACGAGCTGCAACTTCTCGTGGAACACTCGGCCCACGACGGGCATATCAACTCCACCGAAAACGAGCTACTTCAATCTGTCGTGGCGCTCGACGACGTTAGCGTGCGCGACATCATGACCCCGCGCGTGGATATGCTGTTTTGTGCAGTGGATCAGTCACGCGACAACGTGTCCGCCATCCTCACGGAACACGAGTTGCAACGCCTCGTCATCTGCGGCCGAGACCAGGACGACATCCGAGGTGTGCTCGACGCACGCCACTTTTACCTTCACCCGCAGAAAGAATGGGCGAAGCTCGTGGCCCCGGTCAAGTTTGTCCCTGAGCAGGCCAACCTGTTACAGGTCTTACGCCAACTTCGTGGCGTGCCGGCACGGCTGGCCGTCGTGGTCGATGAGTTTGGCGGTACGGCCGGGCTCGTGACATTGCGCGGCGTGACCCGCTGGATCGTGGGACATGCGCCCGAGACCTCCGGCCAGTCTGACAAATCAGTCACGGAGCGAATCGACGAAAACACCTACCGCTTATCGGCTGACCTGAGCGCACGCGTCTGGGCGGATCGTTTTGGCGTCCAGGAAATCGATCGCAACATCAGCACGGTGGGCGGTCTGGTGCTGTCTCGACTGGGTCGCGTGCCGCGCAGCGGAGACCGCGTACGCGTACGCAACCTCACACTCACTGTCGAGTCCATGCGTGGGCGGCGTATTCATGAGCTGCTAGTTTCCCGTGATAGCGCGGTAGCCGCCGGGGGGGATCGCGCATGACACTGTCGCTAATCGGCGTCATCATGATAGGTCTGTTTCTATCGGGGTTTTTCTCCGGCGCGGAAACGGGCTTGTATTGCGTGAATCGACTGCGCGTGGAGCTCGGCGCGAAGCGTAAGGACCCGCAAGCACTGCGCATCGCGCGGCTCCTGGCCGACGAACACGGCTCGCTTTCAACCACGCTCATCGGCACAAACTTGATGAACTACATCACCACGACCGCAGTGGCGATCCTGTTTGCCGAGGCCCTAGGCCTTGATGAGACGAGAACGGAAGTCTACACCGTCCTCGCGCTGACTCCGGTTGTGTTCGTGTTCGGCGAGGTCGTCCCGAAGAACCTATTTCAACGCTACGCCGATCAGCTTCTACGGCGCGGCAGCATGCTCCTTGTCGTGACCGACCGTGTGTTCCGCCTGACCGGACTCGTGTGGCTGTTGAAACAGTTGGCCGCAGCAGTCAACCGGATCATTAACGGCGAGGCTCGTACGGACACGCGGCTCGCCCCGAAATGGCGAATTGCCCACCTCTTGCGCGAGGCGCTATCCGGGGACGATATCGCCGACGACCGACTCGAGTTGATCCGACGCGTGTGCGGGCTATCGGAGACACCGATCCACACCGTGATGGTGCCGCGCAACCGCGTCCGCGTCATCTCCGCGCAAGCCGACCGGAGTGAACTGGAACGCATCGCCCGAAAAACCACCCACACGCGCGTGTGCGTCTACGAGGGCCGGCAGCGCCACATCGTCGGCGTGATCGATATCGACAAACTACTTCGAGACACCACCTGGAGCCGCGCCCAAGAGCGGCTCGAACGAGCGCCGGAGCTTAGTCCGCACGAAACGGTCGCGTCGGCGCTCACACAAATGCAACGGTTCGGGGCCGAGCTCGCCGTCGTGGACGATAGCGCCGGACGCATGCTGGGCATCGTCACCTTTACCGATCTGCTCCGTGAACTCATCGGCGACGTCAACGTCAAGTAAGACGTCAACATCAAGTATCCCACGGCGGGTGCCCCATTCTTCGGGTACGCCCGAAGGGTGGGGGACGGGTCGCACGTGCACGGCGTTTTCCCCTGCCATTCGTGACACCGAATCATGAACGTACGCATCCGTCGTTGACGTATGCCGATCAAGCCATACGCTTAGACGTATGAGTGTCTACGCGTTAGTATTCGCCAAGTACCCCGAGCCCGGTAAGGTGAAAACGCGCCTGTCACCGCCGCTTTCCCCGCAGCAGGCAGCCGACATCCACCTTGCGGCGCTGCGGGCGACGTGCGAACTGGTGGGTTCGATCAACGGCATCCGCACCGTTCTCGTGGCCACGCCGGACAGCGCATGCGCCAAGATGGCGAACGACTTAAACACGCTGATAGACGACCATTGGCCGCAGGGTGACGGGACGCTTGGCGCACGGTTGGAGCGCGCGAGCGCGCGTACTTTCCGAGACGGCGCGTCACGCCTACTCATTTTCGGAGCGGATAGCCCTACGATCCCCTCGGATTTTTTGCATCGCGCCATCGCCGCGTTGGATGGGCATGACGCCGTTGCCGGCCCGTGCGATGACGGCGGCTATTACCTGCTCGGGCTACGCGAACCACAGCCGTCATTGTTCCAGAACATTGACTGGGGCAGCAAACGGGTGATGGCGCAAACACGGCAGCGTGCCCAGCAGGCCGAAGTAAACCTGTATGAGCTTCCGCCCTGGTACGACATGGATCGGATTGACGACCTGGAACGGGCGGCCGACGATCTGGACAGTGACGACGCGCAACCCATACGAAGGGCGCTTCAACAAACGATCGACAGCACGCTCGATATGCTTGAGGGGAACGGCTGACCACCCGACGGAACGGAACCGTAACAATGATAGACCAAACTCAACGCTCGATCGAAGATTTTCTCAACGCAACCGCCCAGCGATCACCCACACCCGGCGGTGGCGCGATCGCGGCACTGGTCGGTTCGTTGGCCGCGTCGCTATCGCGGATGGTTGCGGCCTATTCCCTCACCAAAAAAACCGCGCCGGAGGCTCGCACCCTGATCGAAGATGCGGCCGTCAAATTGCACCGATCAGACGAACTCCTCCGCGCCCTGATCGCTCAGGATGCGATGGCTTATGAAGCGATGACGGCGGCCCGAAAAGCCGCACAGGACGATCCGAGCCAAGCGTCAGACTACCAAGCATCCATCCTCGCTGCGATCGCCGTGCCTATGGAAATCGCAGGCGTGGCCTCCCACGCGCTGGGAGTCTTGAACGAGATTCACACCATCACCAACCGATACCTACACAGCGATCTCGGTGCGGCTGCGATCATCGCGCATGCGGCCGCCGAAGCGGCCCGTTTTATGGTCCTCGTCAATCTGGCCGACCTCGAATCCACGCCCATGCGCGAGCGATTGACCCGCGAAATCAACGAAACCGTCCGCCACTGCCGCGATCACAGGGTTGCGATCGAGGGTTTCGTCAATTCGGCACTTGAGCCGGTCTAACCCATTTACCGATATCAACAGGGTATGGACGAACCGCCGTATCATCTGGACATTGAAGGCGTGGAAGACGACACAGGTGCCGCACCCGGAAATGTGACGCTGCGCGGACGCCCCTGGATCGGGATCCGCTTCGACTGCTGTGAGACCTACGCCAGGATCTACCGCAACACCAGCGGCACAGCCTACCAAGGCGGCTGCCCACGCTGCCAGCGTCAGGTAACGCTTAAGATCGGTCCGGGGGGGACGGATTCGCGTTTCTTCTCGGCCAGTTGATCCGCAGCAACCCATTCGCATCGCCGTTGGTGCGCCCGGCGGCGAGCGGCTACAATCCGCGCTGCGGTGTGAGTCGGTCGGTCGTTCGGAAAGGGCGTACGCTTGTTCAGCCAGTGGTACTTCGGTGAAAACCTCCCAACTTGGTCGCTGTTCGCCGAACTTGCGGTGGCCGGCTTGGTCGTCATCATCGCGGGCGCGCGATTTGCAAAGACGGCCGACACACTGGCGAGCCGGCTTCAAATCGGCGGTGGCTGGATCGGACTGATTCTCCTCGCCACCGTGACAAGCCTTCCAGAACTTGTCACCGGCGGCACGGCCACCGCCTTGGGTAACATCGACCTCGCCTTCGGCGGCATCTTCGGAAGCTGCTCGTTCAACATCACGCTGATTTTCCTGCTCAACGCGTTGTCCGGCGGCGGCTCGGTGTTGCGAAACGTCAGCCCCTCCCACACGCTCTCCACCACATTCGGGATCGGCCTCATCGGTCTTGCCTTGATTGGCATGGTGTTGATCGAAAAGTTTTCCGGTAGTCCGCGCACAACCGGAACGGTGGAGCTCATCTGGTCCGGCATGATCCTGGCCACCTACCTCGGTTGCATGCGTTTGATCTACCGCTTCGAGAAACGCGCCACCCTCGACGAACCATCCTCAACGCGCGAACCGGTCGAAACTTCCATCTACGTCACCATTGCGATCACGGGTACGATCATCGTGGTCGCCTCCTGGTGGCTGGCGCAGATCGGTGACGTGCTCAGCACGCACGAGATCGAAGCGATCGGACGACCGCTCGGTGCGACTTTCGTCGGTGCCGTGTTTCTTGCACTCGCGACTTCGCTACCCGAAATCGCCACGAGTGTGGCGGCCGTACGGCTGGGCAACCTTGACCTCGCACTCGGCAACCTGTTTGGCTCCAACATGTTCAACATTGCGGTGATACCGGCGCTGAAGGGCGTGTCGCTGTGTCGCGGCGAATGGCTGATGATGCCGCTAGGTGCGGTTCAATTCAACCAGCACATGATCACCGGCATGGTGGCCATCATACTCACGACGATCGCCGTAGGCGGACTAACTTACAAAAGCCAGCGAAAGATGATGCGCCGCTTCGGCTTCGACTCGATCCTGATCGTGGCCGTCTACCTCGGTGGGATGTACATGCTGCTGATGGAATCTCAGTCGTGACGCGCCTTCAGCCACTAGAACTCTTTATAGCAGGGTCATTTGACTTCTTGCGTTCCTCTTTGATAAAGAGGGGCTTGGGGAGGTTCTTTCCTGCTCGCAAGCCCCCCCTCAATCCCCCCTTGGAAAGGGGGGAGGAAAGAGAGCCAACCTTGCTGAAAACAGCACTAGCCGTCGGGCTTTGCTGTGCGACGCTCTTTCTGCTTGGCGGGTGCAAGCCGATGGCGCAGGACACCGAAGCCGCCGCTGCCGCGCGTCCCCACGTAATCTTCATCATGGTCGATACGCTGCGCGCGGATCGGCTCGGGTGCTATGGCTACCGACGCGATAACTCACCCACCATGGATCTGATCGCCAAAGAGGGTGTGCTGTTCGAGCGGACAATAGCGGCTTCTCCGTGGACGCAGCCGTCCATCGCATCACTCTTCGCGTCCGTCTACCCCGGCGTACACGGCGTCATCGGCTACCGAGAGGCCTACGAGGGAGTGCTCGATGACACCAAGGCGGTCACCGTCTTCGCGGATTCTTTTCAGACATTGGCCGAGTCATTCCAAAATGCCGGCTACGCGACGGCAGCCATCGTGGCGAACCCGTTCTTGGTCGACCCGTTTGGTTTTTCTCAGGGGTTCGATCATTATGACGATACGTTTGCCGACAATCTGATCTCCGGCAAGGTCGTCAACAAAGCCGCCCTGAAATGGTTGTCGCAGCGCGATCAGACGAAACCGTTTTTCCTCTACCTGCATTACATGGATGCGCACGGCCCTTATGACGCGCCGCCCGAGTTCCTTGATCCGCTCGTGAACGATCTGGAGCGAGAGGGCGTGACGGAATCGCTCTCACCCGAGGCGGTTAAGAAACTGAACTACCTCTGGAAGCCGCCCACCGGCCCGACGGATCTGAGCCGGCACGACAAGCTTTCGCATTTCCGCGAGTACTGGTCCGCTCGCTACGAGTCCGGCATTCGCGAGGTGGATACCCACCTGGGACGGCTACGCACAGGCCTCGTCGAGATGGGGCTCTGGAACAATGCCTACGTCATACTTACGGCCGACCACGGCGAAGCGCTCTACGAAAACGGCTATTGGGATCACGGGTTTAGCGCTCATCATACGGACCTGCATGTCCCGCTGATCTTGCGCTGGCCTGCCGGGCTGCAAGCTGGCCAGCGCATCCAAGCGCTCACGCGTCTCATTGATGTCGCACCAACGCTGATCGATCAACTGCACCTTTCACCGATGGTCAACGTCCAGGGCACGTCGCTCGTTCCGATCATCCAAGACAAGGTGCAGGATGAGACGCCCACGGTCGCCTACGCCGAAGGCGTGAAGATGGGGCCGGAGCAACGGGCCGTCTACACCGGCGACTGGAAACTCCTGCTCACGGTTGATACGGGCGTAGTCGAACTCTACAACATCGACCGCGACCCACTCGAACAAAATGACCTCGCCGCGAAACACCCGAAGCTCACCAGCGAGCTTCAAACCATACTGACCGAACAGCACGAACGGAACAAGAAGCTGAGCCAGGGCGTGGAAACGCAACGCGCCACACTGACCGATGAACAGATCAAGCGGCTGCGTGCGCTCGGTTATTTGGGCGAATAAATCGAAGCGCTCCGTTTGAAGAGATCCGCGCTATGGGCAACAGCGAGCACAACCCGACAACGCTCGACCCTTCTGTCGCGCTCAGTCACGACGATCCGAAACCATCCGCCGTTCATGTGGCGTTGGCGTCAATCACCGTGCTCGGCATTGTGATCGCCGCCTATTGGCCTGTGCTTGGGTGTGGGGCACTCTCGTTTGACGACAATTTTTACCTCACCGATAACGCACTCGTCACCGATCCAAGCCTAGATGCCACCGGCCGTTTTCTCGGCGAGGTGCTGGAGCCGTCCACCGTACCGGGCTACTACCAGCCGCTGGCCATGATCTCGCTCATGCTGGACTACGCCATGGGTGCCCGCCCGGAAAACCTCCGCGCGATCCATCGCACCAGTCTGTCGCTCCACGCGTTCAACAGCGTGCTCGTCGCGCTGGTCATGCTGGCCTTGTTTCGCAGCGTACCGGCCGCCATCATCGCCGGGCTGCTGTTCGGTCTTCATCCCGCGGCCGTCGAGTCCGTGCCCTGGTTAGCACAGCGAAAAAGTCTGCTGGCCACGTTCTTCACGCTCGCCTGTTTCCTCGCCTATTTTCGGTACGCACGCGCCGGCGGGGTGATGCGTTACGCGTTGGTCGCGATCCTCTACGTGCTCTCGCTCATGTCCAAGCCAACGAGCACGCCACTTCCGGTGTTGCTGTTGCTGCTCGACGCTTGGCCACTGAACCGCTTCGACCGTCGCGCCGTCGTTGAAAAACTCCCGCTCTTCGCGATCGCCGTGGTGTTCTCGATCATCACGGTCATCTCCCAGGCTCGAACGGGCGGCGCACAAATGCCGCAGGAGCATGGGCCGCTTCGCATCCCCATGATCCTAGCCCACAACATCTCGTTCTACGTCCGCCATCTGTTTTGGCCCGGCGACGTGCCCAACTACTACCTCTTCCCTGAGCCGTTCACACTGTCAAGCACCACCGTCATCGCGGGCTTTGCCGTGACCGCATTACTAGCTACCGCGATACTTCTCTCACTTCGTTGGACGCGCGCCTGGGCGTGCGGGTTTCTGTTTCTTTTCGTTGCGCTATCGCCCACGCTCGGTGTGATCGGCTTCACCGACACCATCGCGTCCAACCGCTTCCTTTACCTGCCGATCGTCGGTGCCCTGCTTCCGATCGCATTCTACGTGTCGCGCGGGTGGTCATCGCTTAACAACCCAACTGCCGCTCGAACACTCATCGTGACGGTCGCCGCCGTCGCGTGCGTTCTTGGTATCATCGGCACACGCCGCGGGCTCGCCTCCTGGACAGACGCTGTCACGCACTTCGCCCATCTCGTCAACACCGCTCCCGACGCGCCGAAGGTGCGGTTCTCCTACGGCGAAGCGCTCGACCGGGACGGACAACTCGACCACGCAGAAGCCGAGTACCGGGCAGCCCTCGCGATTCAACCCGCGTATTCACGGGCGCACAACAACCTAGCCATCATTCTCGACGCGCGTCATCGCTACGCCGAGGCACTGGACCACTACGCCGCCGCCGTCCGCGCAGACGCCACATCGTTCAAGGCGTACAACAACTATGGCGTCGCACTGATTCGCGCGGAGCGAGCGGAGGATGCCATCCACATGCTGACGCGCGCCGTCGAGCTCAACCCGGACTACACCGACGCGCGATTCAACCTCGGCCGGGTCTTGGGCAGCCAAAACCGCATCAACGAAGCCATTGAACAACTACAGCAAGCGCGCCGGCTCGAACCTCTCGACGCGGAGATTCTGTACAACCTGGGGCTGGCGCTTGGCATGGCTCAGCGCTGGGAGGAAGCGGCCGAATGTTACCACGCGGCGCTCCAGCAAGACCCGAGCTACCCGGGGATCGAGCAAGAACTGAGACGGATTGAAGAACACATGCGCACCAGCGC